>NZ_JAPDBZ010000006.1:34898-67209 GCF_027705505.1 Aeromonas sp. QDB56 | reverse complement strand
GGCATATGGATTTAGGGACTCAGAATACTTTTTTCTGAAAATCAAGGCGGCCTTCCCCGGAAAGCCGCGATGAACCATAAAAAAGGCCCCGAAGGGCCAACAAGACAGCCGGTAAAGGCTCAGGCCGAGGCCTAAACCCAGATCATCAGCACGCAGGCCGCCGTGGCGAGCCCCATGCCCAGATTGAAACGACGCCAGCCGGTGGCGGTGCGGATGAGGCGGCGCACCTGGGCACCGAACAGCACCCAGAAGGCACCGGTATAGAGGCCGGTCACGAAGAAAATGCCGAGCACCCAGCCCGCGGACGGCCAGTAAGCCTCCCCCGCCAGGGTGAAGCCGCTGATGGCGGAGAGCGCCATCATCCAGGCCTTGGGGTTGAGCAGTTGCAGCATGGCCCCCTGATGGGCCGGGATGAGCGGCCGGTTCCCCTCCGCCGGGCCACTGGCGTTGGCCACCTTCCAGGCCAGCCAGAGCAGGTAGGCCGACCCCACCAGCTTGAGGCCGTCGTGCAGCAGGGGCAGACGCTCGAACACCACCCCGAGCCCCAGGGCCGTGGCCAGGATCATCAGGTTGATGCCCCCCACCACCCCCACCAGCAGAGGCACGGAGCGGCGAAACCCCTGGGCGGCCCCGGCACTGGTGAGCAGCATGTTGTTGGGGCCCGGCGTGCCACAGGTGATAAGGGCAAAGCCCGCCAGGGGGAGCAACCAGTTCAGATCCATCTCAACCTCGTTCAGATACGGCAAGCCTCCTAATATGCAGAGCCGACGCCCTGACGACAAGGTCAGCAATGCATTTTCTTTGCATGAATAATCAAGGTGCTGTTAATACCAGAGCATCACCACGCACAGGGCGGTCAAGGCACCCAGGCTGCCGTTGAGACGACGCCACCCCTTGTCCGAGTTGATCCAGCGGCTGAGCTGATGGCCAAACATCACCCAGGCGAAGCAGACCGGGAACCCCGCCATGGGGAAGACACTCATGATGCCCCACATGCTCGGCCAGTAGTCGCTCCCCGGCAGGCTGAACAGACTGATGGCCGAGATCCCCATCATCCACGCCTTGGGATTGAGGAACTGGAAGCCCAGCCCTTCAAGCAGGGTCAAGGGGCGGGCACGGCTGGCGGGATCTCCGGGGGCGCCTGCCACCGCGATGCGCCACGCCAGCCACAGCAGGTAAAGGCTGCCCAGCACCTGCAGGCTCAGCTTGAGCAGGGGCCAGCGCTCGAACAGCGGATAGAAGCCGAGCGCCAGCACCAGTTGCAGCACAGGCTGGCCCACCGCCACCCCGATGAGATGGGGCAGGGTGCGACGCACGCCGAAGTTGGCGCCGGACGCCGTCAACATCAGGTTGTTCGGCCCTGGCGTGCCGCAGGTGAGCAGGGCGAAGCCAAACAGGGTGGCATACCATTCGATGGTCATGGGGAGACTCCTTTCTCGCCACATTGTACCGATACAATGTGTGCTTGTTAGTTGTGTAAAGACTGATAATCACGCTATATTGCGGACAATCTTGGATCAATGGATTTATTGTCACCATGACAATCTGGACGCCCGACCTCACCCCTTTCGAGGGGCCCCTCTACCTCAAACTGGTCAAGGCCATCGAGCAGGCCATCTCCACCGGCATCCTCTCACCCGAGACCCGGCTGCCGACCCACAGGGCCCTGGCAGACAAGCTGGGGGTCACCGTGGGCACCGTCACCCGCGCCTACACCGAGGCGGAGCGACGGGGCCTGCTGGCGGCCCGGGTCGGGCACGGCACCTGGGTCAGGGGAGCGGCGGATCCCGCCAACGAATGGGTGATCCGCAATGAAGACAGCCAGCGCATCGAGCTGTGGCAGAACCTCCCGGTCCAGCTGGACAGGGGCGCCATCATCAGGCCCCTGCTCACCGAGCTGGCGCAGGGGGATCTCAACGGCCTGCTTGGCTATGACAAGGAGGCGGGACGCCCCGCACAGCGCCAGCTGTTTGTCGACTGGCTCGCCGAGCAGGGCATCACGGCGAGCGAAGATCGCCTGCTGTTCAGCCATGGTGCCCAGCACGGCATCATGCTGGCCCTGCTGGCCACCGGCTGCGTGGGAGAGACCCTGTTTTGCGAGGGACTGAGCTACCCCGGCATGCTGGGCAATGCACGCCAGCTCAAGAATCAGGTGGTGGGACTGGCGATGGATGAGGAGGGACTGCTGCCAGAGGCGCTGGATGCCGCGTGCCGTACCCGCCGGGCCAAGCTGCTCTACCTCACCCCCACCCTGCAAAACCCCACCACGGCCACCATGAGCCTGGCGCGACGCGACGCCATCGTCGCCATCGCCCGTCGCCACGATCTGCTGATCGTCGAGGATGACGTCAACGGCCTGCTGCCCGAAAGTGCGCTCCCTCCCCTGGTCAACCTGGCACCGGAGCGGGTCATCTACCTCGGCAGTCTCGCCAAGATAGCCTGCGGCGGCCTGCGGGTCGGCTTCGTGTTGTCCCCTCCCGCCCTTCGTAACGGCTTCGCCCAGGCGATGCGGCTGTCGAGCTGGATGGTGAGTCCGCTGCTCATCGAGCTGGCCTGCAAGCTGGTGAGCCAGCGCCAGATCATGCCGCTCATCGAACACCAGCGAAAAATCCTGGCGCGCCGGGGTGAGCTCCTGCGCCACCTGTTGCCGGGAGCACGCTGGCAGCCGGGGTCTATGCACGCCTGGCTGCCGCTGCCCGAGCCCTGGCGCAGCCAGGAGTTTGCGGAGGCCGCCAACGCCCTTGACGTGGGGGTCGCCAGCGGAGAACACTTCGCCGCCGGCCAGTTTGCCGCCCCGCAGGGAGTACGCCTCAGCCTGAGTCAGCCCGCCACCGACGCCCGCGTCGCCGAAGGGCTGGAGCGCCTCGCCGGGCTGCTGAGGGGCACGCCGCCCACCAATCCCCTGCTATAGTCATTGACCCTGGCACCCGAGGAACCTTCATGTCTGCCGTCCGTCCCGCCCTGCTGATCGCGACCCTGCTGCTGGGAGGCTGCGCCTCCCCGGCCCATCAACAGCTTGGCGCCGCCCTGAGCGGGCTGGAGGGGGAGCTGACGCGGCTGGAGGAGGAGTTAGCAGCCATGAACGGCCTTCACTATCAAAAAGCCATCGACGCCCCGGTGGCGCTGCGCCGCTATCTCAAGGCCCCCGCACCGACGTGGTGCCCGTGCAGAGCTGGCTGCAAGATGGCCCTCTGCTGCGCTACGACTACCGGCTGCCCGCCGGGATGACACAGCTGCCCACCGACAACCCCTGCCTGCGCTACGAGTTCGAGCTGCGCCGCCTCGGGCGCTTGGGCCAGCTCGAGCTCGCCTGGCAGGGAGAGTCGGGAGCCGGGGAGCTGCGTGTCCCCCAGCGGGACTGCCCCTTCTCGGCCAGGGGGCCCGGCCTTCAGTGATGCTTTCTTTGCCCTGCCCAAGGCTGGCACTGAGCCATTCCTGACCCAGGTGGGGTATTGACCCCCTCTGGCTCTCGCGGGAGAGTGGAGGCTAACTTTGAATCCAACCTCTCCACCCCCGACCGGCGAAGGAGCGTCAAAGATGCAGATCCTCCTCATCGAAGACGATGCCATGATGGGCTCGACCCTCACCCAGGGACTGAGTGATCTGGGGCTGCCCCCCACCGAGCTGTTCCACTGCAAAGAGATTGCAAGCCTGCCCGCCCTGCTGTGCCAGCACGCCTTTGATGCCATTCTTTGCCGCCAGTATCACCACCAGGCCCACGAGGGAGTCAGGCTGCTGCATGAAGCACACCACCTGGGCCTGCTCGCGCCCGGCTGCGTGCTCCTGCTGCTGGAGCAGGACGAGGACACCGGCCAGTTCCCCCCTCCGACCTCTATTTCGCCCTGCGTCTGGCCGTGCCCTTCACCACGGAGCAGTTGGCGCACAGCCTGCAAGCGCTGCTGGCACTGACCACGGTGACCCGCCCCCTGGCCACCCCCATGGCGCTCAGGGAGTGGCGCAGCGCCTGCGCCCAGTGCGAGGATCTGCTTTACCGGCACGCCAGCCACAAGGGGCTGGAAGCACAGATGGACAGGGTAAAGGGCTACATGCTGCTGCAAGCCGGGGAACGGGTGCAGGCCGCCCAGCACTACGCCATCTGCACCACGGAGCACGATGCCTGGTGGCCACGCCAGGGACTGAACCAGGCTCTGCTCGGGCTGAACCGGGTGGAGAGCGCCCACAAGGATCTGGCCCGCAACCGGGAGCGACTGCCCCCCGTCATCCATCAGGCGCTGGTTCTCGCCTGCCAACTGCACGAGGCGCAGTGGGATCCGGCCTGGGAAACCTTGTCAGGCTTGCTGCAACGCTGCCCCTGGCAGCCGCAGTGGCGCCAGCTAGCCATCTTGCTGGCCTTGCTGCGAAGGGATGAAGGTCAGGTGCTGGCGCAGGCCACCGATTTCATCCTGCGCTACTTCCCCAAACAGACGTTTCGCCACTCTGTCGAACGCTGCCTGCTGGATGCGACCCTGGCGGTGCTCTGGCATCCACCGGGAGAGGCCAGAGTTCATGGGCTGCAGCAAGCGCTGGAGGAGCTCGGTCAGCAGGCCGTGACCCTGCGTGCCCACGAGGAGGGGCTGCTGCGCGCCCTGATGCTGGGTATGGATTATCGATTCGATGACGCCTTGATGCTGCTGGCCAAGCACCCGCCGGAGGCGGCGCGGGACAATCACCTCAACCAGTTGCTCGGGGTGGCCGTCAGCCAGTTCTGCGGGCTTCCCCACCATGCCCAGCGTTATCTGGCCCAGCTCGGCCAGTATCAGGGGCCGGTGGCACAGACCCCGCTGCTGCAGGGGCTCATTTTGCAGGTGGTCGACGATCTGGCGCGGCAACTGGCGCAGCGGGAGCAGCAGCTGACCCAGCTGCGCGAGGAGCGGCAACGGGCCATGACCACGGGTCAGCTCCAGCTCGCCGTGCAGAGCGCTCTGACCCTGCAGGAGCGATTCCCGGCCCAGGCGGGGGATGCCTGGCAACTGCTGGTATTGCTGACCCAGTGCTGGCCCGCCGGCATGGCGGCCCCGGCGGTGGCCCGCCTGGTGGACAGGCTGGAGCAGCGTCTCAACCACAGTGCCGCCTTCCTGGAACACCATGGGAACGCCTATCGGGAGACCCTGCAACAGGTGAGATCCCACCTGGCCCCCAAACTGCCGCCCCTCGGTCCCCATCAGGGCCTATAGCCATCCAGGGCGGTGCATGCCGCCCTGGCAGGTGCGTTACAACAAGCCCCGCACCAGGATCCCCGCGATCAGCAGGGGGGCGACCAGCCGCCAGCACCAGAGCAGCGCACCACGCATCAGCGGCGAGAGATCCGCAGGCACAATACTGTCCCCCAGCTTCCAGCCAAGCAGCAGGGTCAGCACCAGACCGAACAGGGGCATCATCAGGTTGGAGGTGAGGTAATCCAGCAGATCGAACAGGGTCTTGCCAAACAGGGTGTAGTCCGCCCAGGGCCCGAATGACAGACT
Source organism: Aeromonas sp. QDB56 (assembly GCF_027705505.1). Classification (NCBI taxonomy): domain Bacteria; kingdom Pseudomonadati; phylum Pseudomonadota; class Gammaproteobacteria; order Aeromonadales; family Aeromonadaceae; genus Aeromonas; species Aeromonas sp. QDB56. The sequence continues at coordinate 61,747 of NZ_JAPDBZ010000006.1, read as the reverse complement.
GACCGGAATGCCGCAGGCCATGATGAGCAGGGTCAGGACCCGGCAGGCATTGCGGCGCGACCAGCCCCACTCCTCGGTGGTGAAGCGCACCAGGTGCTCCAGCATGGAGATGGAGGAGGAGAGCGCCGCCACCAGCAGCAGCAGGAAGAAGATCACCGCCAGCCCCTGACCGAACGGCAGGTGGTTGAACACCGCCGGCATGGTCATGAAGGTGAGGCCGGGGCCGGCGGCAGGATCGATGCCGGTGGAGGCCAGCACCGGGAAGATCATCAGCCCCGCCAGCACCGAGATGCAGCTCGCCAGGGTGACCACCCAGACCCCGGAGCGCAGCGCCCCGTCACTGCTCGGCAGGTAAGCGCCATAGGTGGTGTGTACCCCGAGACCAATGGAGAGGGAGAAGAACGCCAGCCCCAGGGCGTCGAGCACCCCCTGCCCCGTCAGGTGGGAAAAGTCGGGCATCAGGAACTGGCGTACCCCGGCCATGGCCCCCGGCATGGAGAGCCCGGTCACCACCAGGAGCAGCATCATCACGAACAGGGCCGGCATCATCCAGCGCAGCGCCCGCTCCACCCCCTGTTGCAGCCCTCCCTGCACGAACCACCAGGTGAGCCCGGCGAAGACGAGATGGGTGAGGGCCGGCCAGAGGGGATCGCTCACATAACCGGTAAAAAGTGCGGTGAGGGTGCTCGCCTCACTCAGGTTGAGCTCGCCGCCCACGGCCAGGGCCGCATAGCCCACGGTCCAGCCCCCCACCACGCTGTAGAAGCTGTAGATGAAGAAGCCACACAGGATCCCCATGTAACCCATCCAGCGCCAGTTCGGCCCCACCAGCTTGTGGAAGGCGCCGAGCACGCCGCGCTGGCTGCGGCTGCCGAGCAGGGTCTCCCCCACCAGCACCGCGACCCCCAGGGTGAAGCTGAAGAGCAGGAACACCAGCAGGAAGGCACCTCCCCCGTTGGTGGCTGTCACATAGGGAAACTTCCAGATGGCGCCAAGGCCGATCGCCGAGCCGGCGGCCGCCAGCACATGACCAATACGGGAAGACCACTGAACCTGGCTCATACAACCTCCGGGCAAGACAACATCAGTTCGATACTCCATGGCTAGACGCGGTGTGCGCCGCAACAAAAAAGGCCGCCTGAGGGCGACCTTTGCAATGAACAGTCAGACAAACGACACCTGCAAGGTCACCTCTCCAGGAAGGGGCTAAATCGGCCACAGAGAGCGATAAGGGGTGACATGGGAGGGCGACGCCTGCACGGTAAAAAGGAGCCACAGCCTAAACCATGGCAAGAGAAGTTGACAGGAAATAGTCTAAAACAGAACCAAAAACAGATTTAACCAAAATAAAATATCGAAATTTCAGATTGTTACTCTGTTTGTTTTTAATTAACAGATTTTTATAAAGAGTCAATCCTGCCACCCCACTCCCCGGCCAGCCCGGCCGGGGAGTGGCAGAGATGACCAAGCCTCCCTACACCAGGCCGCGCACCAGAATGCCGCCAATGAGCAGGGGAGCCAGCCAGCGCCAGCAGCCCATCAGCAGGGCCCGCCAGTGGGGAGGCAGCCCTTCGGGCAGCGCCTGGCGGCCGAGCCGCCAGCCCAGCAGCAGCGTCAGGGCCAGCCCGAACAGGGGCATCATCAGGTTGGAGGTGATGAAGTCCAGCAACTCGAAGATGTTCTTGCCAAACAGGGTCAGGGTGGCCCAGGGACCGAACGACAGGCTCACCGGGATGCCACCCGCCATCACCAGGGCAATGACCAGGTTGCACGCCGCGCGGCGGGACCAGCCCAGGCTCTCGCACAGGAAACACTGCAAATGCTCCAGCAGGGAGATGGAGGAGGAGAGCGCCGCCACCACCAGCAGAGAGAAGAACACCACCGCCAGCCCCTGGCCGAAGGGCAGTTGCTGGAACACCGCTGGCATGGTCATGAAGGTGAGGCCCGGGCCCGAGGCCGGGTCAATACCGGTCGCCGCCAGTACCGGGAAGATCATCAGGCCCGCTAGCACGGCGATGACGCTCGCCAGCAGCACCACCCAGAGGCTGGAGCGACCGACCCCTTCGCTGGAAGGCAGGTAGGCGCCATAGGTGGTGTGGATGCCAAGGCCGATGGAGAGGGAGAAAAAGGCCAGCCCCATGGCGTCCAGCACACCCGACATGCCGAGCTTGCTGAAATCGGGCATCAGGAAGTGGCGCACCCCGGCCATGGCGCCCGGCAGGGTGAGGCCGAAGGCCACCAGCAGCAGGATCATGATGAAGAGGGCCGGCATCATCCAGCGCAGGGTGCGCTCCACCCCTTGTTGCACACCGCCCCGCACGAACCACCAGGTCAAGCCGGCAAACAGCAGGTGGGTCAGCACCGGCCAGAGCGGATCACCGACGTAGTCGTTGAAACGGGCGGTCAGTGCCGCGCCGTCCCCCTGTTGCAGCTCCCCCGCCAGGGCCATGCCCGTGTACCCCAGGGTCCAGCCGCCCACCACGCTGTAGAAACAGAAGATGAGCAGGCTGCACAGCAAGCCCATGGCACCGACCCAGCGCCAGCGCCTGCCCATCAGTTCGCCAAAGGCGCCCACCACCCCGCGCCGGGTCAGGCTGCCGATCAGGGTCTCCCCCATCAGCACCGCCACCCCCAGGGTGAAGCTGAACAGCAGAAAGACCAGCAGGAAGGCGCCGCCACCGTTGGCGGCGGTGACATAGGGGAACTTCCAGATGGCGCCGAGACCGACCGCGGAACCTGCGGCGGCCAGGATGTAACCGAGCCGGGATGACCATTGGGACTGCTTCATAAGAACTCCACGGGAAGGGCCTGCCAGCGAGGCCCGAAATGGCGCTCAGAGTACGCCCGCGGGCGCGCAATCACTCGGCGTATATCCGATATAAAACTCAGTTTTTAGCATCATTAATCAATAAAATTCGGATAACCAACCAATCGTGCCACAAAATAAAAACCGGAGCGGGAATGCTCCGGTTTGTTGTCTGCCCGGGTCTGGCGGGATTAGATGACCCCCAGCTCCCGCAACCGCTCCATCAGATAGCTGTGGGCGGTGTGACGCTCCGAGAGCACCACGTCCGGACGGGGGTGCAGGAAGAGCGGCAAGGAGATACGGGACTTGGCGGCACTGCCCCCGGTCGGGTTGATGACCCTGTGGGTGGTGGAGGGGTAGTAGCCGCGGGAGGCCTCCTGCAGCATGTCACCGATGTTGATGATGAGGGTGCCGAAATCGCAGGGCACGTCCATCCACTCCCCGTCTGAACCTTTCACCTGCAGGCCCGGCTCGTTGGCGGCGGGCAGAATGGTCAGCAGGTTGATGTCTTCATGGGCGGCGGCGCGGATGGCACCCGGCTCCTCCGTGCCGTCGAAGGGCGGGTAGTGCAGCACCCGCAGCAGGGTCTTGTGACTCTCTTCGATCATGGAGGAGAGCGGGCAGCTGTAGTGGGCAGCGATGTCGCCCGGGGTGTGTTGCTCCACCCAGCCCAGCAGCTCGGCGGCCAGATCGTTGGCGAGGCGGTAGTACTCCATCGCCTGCTCTTTCAGCTCTGCCGGCATCTGGCCCCAGGGATAGATGTGGAAGTACTCCTTGATGTCCTTCTGGCTGTGGCCCTTGGCCACCTCGGACACCGAGGGCGGGAAATAGCCGTCCTGGGTCTCGCGATTGAACAGGAAATCCTGCTTCTGTTCGCTCATGAAGAAGCGATACCAGTTGTCATAGATGGACTGCACCAGCTCCTTCGGGATGGGGTGGTGAGTCAGCACCCCGAAGCCGGTGGTGCGCAGGGATTCGGTGAAGCGCTCGGCCGCATCGGGGGAGCGATAATCGACGGTCAGGACTTTCATTGTTTTTATGTTACATGCCAGTTAAAAGTAGGCGCAGTTTACCCTGCCTCCCCCGGCAAGAAAAGGCTGCCGGAAGCCTGTCTACAACGGCTTGAAAATACTGATAAAAACATCATGATACGGCCCCCTCGCCCGGTGCTTGTCCCGGACGGGCCTCCTCTTCTAGAATGCCCCACCCCCTTTGCTGTCGGAGCCCCCTCATGTCCCCCAAGATCCTGTTGTTGACCCTTCCCTTCCTGCTCGCCGGGTGCAGTTCCCTCTCGGAGGAGGAGTGCCGTGCCATGAGCTGGTACAACCAGGGCTATCAGGACGGGGAGCAGGGCAAGACCCGGAGCGCCACCCGCGACTATCAGAAGACCTGCGGGGAGTACGGCCTCAAGGTGGATGAGGCGGAGTGGCAGCGCGGCTACGCCAAGGGGCTGGAGCTCTATTGCATCCCCGAGCTTGCCTACAGCAAGGGACGGGAGGGGAGCGAATACCTGGGGGTCTGCCCCAACGACACCAGCTTCCTCACCCAGTTCGAGCGCGGCCGCAAGGAGTACCTGCTGGAGCAGCGCCTCGGCGAATTGCAGCAGGAGCTGGAGCGCACCGAGCGGAGCATCCACCAGCTGGATCAGCAGATCCGGGGAGAGAGCGACAGCCGCCAGCGCGACTACTACCGTGCCCAGCGCGAGCGCGCCATCCGTCACTACGAAGGGGTGTACCGGGACTACAACCGGCTGCGCTTCCCGGATCGGGTGATCCAGTTCTCCTTCGGGAGCTGACAAAAAGGGGCCGACATGGCCCCTTTCTGTTTATGCCGCAGACTGCTTTTCCCCTCAGGCGGGCAGGACCCAGCGCTGCAACGCCAGGGCGATGCCATCCTCGTTGTGATCCGCGGTGACCCGGTCTGCATGGGCCTGGATCTGGGGCGCCGCATTGCCCATGGCCACCGCCAGCCCCACCTGCTCGAACATGCTGATGTCGTTGTTGTTGTCGCCAAAGGCCACCAGGTTCTCCATGGCAATCCCCTCGCTCGCCGCCCACTGGGCAAGCCGGTTGCCCTTGCTGCAACCGGGCTGCACCAGCTCCACCGCATAGGGGGCCGCCCAGTCACGGGTGAAGGGCAGTCTCTCCACCACCTCCCCGACGAAACGGTGCAATCGGCCGGGATCCTGGTTGAACAACTCCAGCTTCCAGATGGGGGACTGCAACCAGGACTCGATATCCTCGGCGGGCAGCAGGGAGACCTTGAGGTGATCCGGCTGGGTTGCCGACCAGCGCCGCATCCGGCCCACGTGCTCCTCGCAGCCCAGGTAGCCGATGCCGTCCCCCAGGTGGAACAGCGCCCCCATCTGCTGGGCCTGCACCTCCTCCAGCAGGGTGGTGAGAGGCGCCACGGCCAGGGGATCCCCGGCGAGGATCCTCTCCTGCACCGGATCATAGAGGTAGGCGCCGTTGCTGCAGATGATGGGGGTGTCGAGGGCCAGCTCGTGGTGGAAGGGACGGGCCGTCATGAAGTGGCGACCCGTCACCAGCAGCACCTTGATGTCGTGGGCCCGGGCCTGGGCCAGGGCCGCCCGGGTAGCGGACGAGATCTTGTGATCCCGGTTCAGCAGGGTACCGTCCATGTCCAATGCAATGGCCTGATAACGACTCATATCACCTCCAAGAATGTCGAGACGGGTGCGGCGCCATCCCTCCCGTTTCCAGTGCCATGACGACACATCTCACCGCCGGGAATGCGGACTGGGCATGGCAAGGCCCATGATGGGAGACGCGCTCGCCGGGGGGCGGGAACAGCGGAGCAAAGAGCCATACCGTCCCAGACTCGGCGCCGCGATGCAAGTCCGGCCCGCCATCCCGTCGCCGAACTGTGATCCCCGCGCCCTTCGTCAGCCCGCCTCGGCGCACCCGGCCACGGCGTTTCGCCTGTCCGCCCGTCTGCGCAATCCGTAGAAGCCGAGGGCACAGATCACGCCGCAGAGGCCGGCCAGGTAGAAGGGCCACTCGGTCCCCGCCAGCAGCACCAGGCTGCCCAGCACCACCGCCAGGATCTCGCTGCCCACCGCCAGACCGCGGTAGAGCCCCATCGCCTGCCCCTGCTGGCTGGCATGGCTGCGGTTGGAGACCGCCACCGAGGTGGCCAGCTCCCCCAGGCTCATGCCGATGCCCGCCGGGATGAAGGTGAGCGCGAGCCCCCACCACTGGGTCGGCAGGATGAACATCAGCATGCCCGCCGCCATCACCAGGTGGCCGACGATGCCAAGGGAGCTGCCGCGCCAGTGCCGTGCCAACTGCTCACCGATCCAGGAGCCCAGCATCATGGGCACACTCACCAGCACGGCGGCCTGGGCCAGTTGCACCGGATCCCATGCCAGCCGCTCCACCAGCCAGACATTGAAGTAGGTGAAGTAGAGCTGCACCGCCCCGTAGCTTGCCAGGGTCAAGGCAAAGTAGGGCAGGAGACGAGGTTGCAGCAGCAGTTGGCGGGTCGAGAGGGGAGCCTCATCCCGGGTCGCCGGCACCGGGGGACGATTGGGCAGCAGCCAGAGCACCAGCAGCAGGTTGATCACCGTCATCCCCACCGCCAGCCAGGCCGCCAGGCTGTAATCCCCCGAGACCACGGCCGCATAGCCCCCGATCATGGGGCCCACCACCCAGCCCAGGTTCATGCCGATGTTGATGCGTGCGAAGTTGCGTGCCTTGGTCCTGGCCGTGCTCATGTCCGCCGCCATCGCCTGCACGATGGCGATGTCGCCGTTGAAGAAGCCCTCCACCACCCGGCTCAGCAGCAAGAGCGGCAGGGAACGCCAGGCGATGCCGAGGGCCATCAGCACATACCCCGCCAGCACCCCCACCAGACAGAGGGTCAGCACCGGCTTGCGCCCATGGCGATCGGAGAGGCGGCCAAGCAAGGGGGCCCCCAGCAGTTGAAACAACGGATAGAGCCCCATGATGACGCCAAGCCACACCTTGCGGCTCCAGTCCGACGCCTGTGGCGTCAGCATGCCCTGGGCCGGATCCAGCAGCAGCGGTGCCAGGACGGGGGAAGGCAGGCTGAATCCCGCCACCGCCAGCGTCACCGTCATCACCAATACCCAGAGGGTCGCCTGTCCCTTGATCCCTTCCATCTTCGCCTCATTAAATAAAGTTATCGGTTTATTTATATTGTGAGGGGTCGTCCATTAAGTAAAGCATATTGTTGATTTAAATCTCCCTGCTACCCATAATGACCTCATCCAGGCGGTCACCGCACCGATACCCACCACCGGAGCCTCCATGAACGCCAGTACCGACAAGATCCTCTATCTGCTGAAAACCCGCGGCCCCCAGAGCGCCGCCGAACTCGGCGACCAGTTGCAGATGACGTCCATGGGGGCGCGCCAGCACCTGATGGCCCTGGAGTCCGAGGGCTGGGTGGGGTTTAGTGACGAGGCCCGCGGCCGTGGTCGCCCGGTGCGCCTGTGGCACCTCACCGACCAGGCCTGGCAACGCTTCCCCGACACCCATGGCGATCTGACCCTGCAGCTGATCGACGACATCCGGCAGGTGTTTGGCGACGCGGGCATGGAGCAGCTCATCGCGCGGCAGGAGCAGCAGATGCAGGCACGCTATGAATCCAGGCTGACCCAGCCGGCGCTGGCAGACAGGCTGATGACGCTCAAGGCGCTGCGCACCCAGGAGGGGTATATGGCGGACATGTCGCAGGAGGAGGACGGCAGCTGGCTGTGGTGGGAGAGTCACTGCCCCATCTGCAGTGCAGCCAGGGCCTGTCGGGGCTTTTGCCGCAGCGAGCTGGCGCTGTTTCGCCGGTTGCTGGCGCCGGCCGAGGTGGAGCGGGAGCAGTACCTGCTGGAGGGGGACAGCCGCTGTCTCTATCGCATCCGGCCGCCCCGCCCCTGAGCGGGCGGAACGCAAAAACAACAAAGCAGGCGCCGGGATGCCTGCTTTGTTGCCTTCGGGGAGGGGGTGCTCTCGTTCCAGCCCGTTGTTTCCCGATAAGGTCGAACGGCTGATGGGGCTCTTGACCCGGTAAGGTCCTTCACCACAGGTGCCTGGTCGGGCGCCTGTCTTGCCACCGGAAGATGTAACCATGGTACTCCCCGCGATGCGGTGAGTGGTTGTGAAGTAGCAGGTATTTTCAGTTGTTTTTGCAATAGTTCACCCTTAATCTAGGAAAAGTGGATTAGTAATTGCGAAGAGGTACGGAGAATGCTGAAACTTGATCGTATAGACAGGCATATTCTGGAGCTGATGCAGGAAAATGGCCGCATCAGCAACCTGGAGCTGGCCGAGCTGGTCGGGCTCTCTCCCTCCCCCTGCTCGCGCCGGGTCAAGGCGCTGGAGGATGCCGGTCTCATCGATACCCATGTCACTCTGCTCAATGCCCGCCAACTGGGGCTGACCCTCACCGCCTACATTCACATTTCCATGGACAGGCACACTCCGGAGCGGTTCGAGAACTTCGATCGCGCCGTCAAGGATCTGCCCGAGGTGCTGGAGTGCGACCTCATCACCGGCAACGATGCGGATTACCAGCTCAAGGTGGTGGTGCGGGACATGGAGCACTACCAGCACTTCCTGCTGGACAAGCTGACCCACATCTCCGGCGTGACCGGGGTGCGTTCGAGCTTCGTGCTGCGCCGCATCAAGCACAAGACCGCCCTGCCCCTCAACCACCTGGGCTGACCCCCGCATCCGGGGAGCACCAAAAGCAAGAGGAGGCCAGGGCCTCCTCTTCTTGTCTCAGCTATCAAGGGCATTCGCGGTCAACACCACCCCGCGGGCGCCCTCGCGCCGCCAGGTGGTGGACGCCTCGTCATGCCTCGACCTGGCTGACGTCCTGCACCTGCAGCAACCAGCCGCTCTGCTCCTGCAGGGGTTCGCCACGCAGTCGCAGCCGCTCACCGGTCGACACCCACTGCCCTTTGGGCAGAGATATTTCCAGGCTCTCACTGCCGTTGTCGAACACCCATCGATCGGCGCCCAACGACTCCATCAAGTACCCTTCCATCTCCACTCTGGACTCGGCCTGCCAGGAGGGGGAGGCGGTATCACGGCTCTCGATGAAATCCCCCTGAACACCAAAGCTGGCCAGCCCCCACAGAATGGAGAGCCCGACGATGGATGATTGCATCTCTCTCTCCTGTTGGTTTGCTACCTTGAGGGCCAGTATGGAAAGAGAAAAATGAGTGCACCATGAACAAGGTGCCAAAGTGCTGGCAAGATCGCGAAAAAAACCGGCCCCATGGCCGGTCATGTCATTTTATGTCGTACAGGTCACACTACTTGGCCGCTTCTTCTGCCATCCGTGCAGCCCTTGGTTTATTTGCCCACATGGCCACCCCGCGGTGATCCGCACAGATCCCCTCGTCGGTGACCGCCCGCACCCGCACCCCGTCCTTGCAGATGGCCTGCCAGGCATCGGCATCGTCGATCTGCAACTCGGAACGGGGATAGGAGGTATCGGCGCAAGCGCACAGCAGGATGGCAAACAGAGGAAGCAGGGATTGCATGGGTTTCATCGGGTCACTCCTGACGGGAAAAGGGATCAGCGCCCCAGCTGCGCCGCCACGCGATCGCAAAGCTGCTTGAGCTGGGCCAACTCAGCATCGGCCAGATCCACCTGATTGCGCAAGCTGTCCGCCAGACAGCACTCCCTGACCTCCTGCTGCAACTGGCGTCCCGCCTCGGTCAGACTGATGCACTTTTGCCGCTCATCCTCGTGGGAGACGGTTCGGGTCAGCCACCCCTTGCTCTCCAGCCGCTTGACGATGGGGGTCAGGGTGCCCGCATCCAGTCCGGTCTCCTGCCCTATCTCCTTGAGGCTGACCTCGTCCCGGGCCCAGAGCGAGAGCATCACCAGGTACTGGGTATAGGTGAGATCCAGCTTGTCCAGCAGCGGCCGATAGGCACGCATCACCGCATTGGAGGCGCTGTAGAGGGCAAAACAGACCTGCTTTTTCAATTCGCTCATGGAGGACCTCGCTGACGACAAGGGGGCAGTATACCCCATCAACTTCGGGGCTGAATAGTTTGCACACAAAACAGTTGCCAGCCCCCCGCGTTCAGGACTACCCTGATTTTAGTTTGCACACAAACAAAAATACCAGGCCGCCGCCCGACGCGCGGCCCCACTGCCGGAGAATGCCCATGAATGCCATCAGCCATCAAATCCAACTGCTGCGTCGCCCTACCGGTCTCCCCACTCTGGAGGACTTCGCCCTCCGGGATGTGCCCCTGCCCGCCCTGCAGGAGGGAGAGGTGCAGGTCGCCAACCAGTGGCTGTCGGTGGACCCCTACATGCGCGGCCGCATGAGCGAGGCAAAAAGCTACGTTCCTCCCTTCCCCCTCAACGGTCCCCTCGACGGCGGCGCCATCGGCACGGTACAGGCATCGCGCCATCCCGATTTCAAGGTGGGGGACAAGGTGAGCAGCATGCTGGGCTGGCGGGATGCCTTCGTGGCAAACGCCGCCCAGCTCACCCGCCTGCCCGACACCACCCTGCCGCCCCAGCGCTTCCTCGGCGCCCTCGGCATGCCGGGCATGACCGCCTGGGCGGGCCTGCACAAGGTGGCACACCTGAAGGCCGGTGAAACCCTGCTGGTCTCGGCGGCCTCCGGGGCGGTCGGCACCATGGCGGTCCAGCTCGCCAAGCAGGCGGGGGCCAGGGTCATCGGCTCCACCGGCTCGGCCGACAAGGTCGCCTACCTCAAGACCCTGGGGGCCGATGCGGTGATCAACTACCGGGAGACCCCGGATCTCGACGCCGAGCTGGCCCGCCTCGCCCCCGAAGGCATCCACGTCTACTTCGAAAACGTGGGGGGCGCCATGCTGGATGCCGCCCTCAACCACCTGGTGGTGCACGGGCGCATCGTGCTGTGCGGCCTCATCGAGCAGTACAACAGCAACGGCCAGGCCAGCGGCCCGCGCAACCTCTCCCAGGTGATCCGCAAGCGCATCCTGATGCAGGGGTTGCTGGTCTCCGATCACTGGCAGCACTACGGGGCGTTCCTGGCCGAGGCCATGCCGGCCTTCGAGGCGGGCACCCTCCAGGCCGAGGAGACCGTCAGCGAGGGGTTGGCCAGCATGTCGCAAGCCTTTATCGGACTGTTCCAGGGCCGCAATACCGGCAAGATGCTGGTCAGACTGCCCTGATCCGGGGGCATTTCCCATCTATTTAACAGATAGAATGTCGCCAGACCCATCCATTTAAGCGATGGAAAATCGGCATCCGATCGCCCTTGAACAGGCGGCTTGCGCAACGGGCCCATCCCCCCTAAGGTGGGCCCGTTTTCCCTGGCGCACCCCGCCGTCTCAGCAAGGAGCCTCCCCTATGTCTACCCCCTATCCCCGCGTCGGTGTCGGCGTCATTCTCACCAATGGCCAGGGCCAGGTACTGCTTGGCAAGCGCAAGGGCAGCCATGCCCCCTACTGGTCCATCGCCGGCGGTCATCTGGAATTGGGGGAGACCTTCGAGTCGGCAGCCATCCGGGAGGTGGCGGAGGAGACCGGCTTCGTCATCCACCAGCCTCGCGTCATCGCCGTCACCAACAACCTGGAGACCTGGCGCGAGAGCGGCCTGCACTACATCTCGGTCACCTTGCTGGCAGAGGTGGACGGGGAGCCGCAACTGCTGGAGCCGGAAAAATGCGAGGGCTGGAGCTGGTGCGACCCGCACACTCTGCCCGAGCCTCACTTCGATGCCAGTCGCCAGTCCATCGCCTGCTGGCTGGCGGGACAATGCTACCTGCCCCAGGCACAACCGGCCCCCTGACCCTCACCGGCAGGCTGCCGCGCGTCACCCCGGTACCTCTCGTCAGCTGGCGGAGGCGACCAGCCCCCCGCCAGCCCCTGTTGATGGCAGGCAGCGCGGGAGGGCGTACCGTCACCAAACTGTCACTTTTTTGTCATATTATCCGGGCCAGGATGATGACGAGGAGGGGAAGATGGGACAGGTATTCATGCAGTTCTTGTGGCTGGGGTGCATCAGTTTTGGCGGGCCGGCCGCCCATATCGGCTATTTTCAGCGCACCTTTGTCCAGCGGCTGGGCTGGCTGAGCCAGGCGGAGTTCGCCCAGTTGCTGGCCCTGTGCCAACTGCTGCCGGGTCCGGCCTCCAGCCAGCTCGGCTTTGCCATCGGCCGCCACCGCGCCGGCATCGGCGGCGCCCTGGCCGCCTTCGTCGGCTTTACCCTCCCCTCCTTCCTGCTGTTGCTGGCGGCCGCCGTCGGTCTGGGTCAGCTTGCGGGCAACCTCTGGCTGGACGCCGCCCTGCACGGCCTCAAGCTGCTGGCGCTCGTCGTGGTGGCGGATGCCGTGCTCACCATGAGCCGCCAGTTCTGCAAGACGGCGCTGCAACAGGGGGTCATGGTGGCCACCGCCGCCGCCCTCTGGTGCGCCCCCGGTCTTCTGACCCAGGTCGCCATGCTGCTCGGCGCGGCCCTGCTCTGTGCCTTGCGCGAGCCGCACCCGGGGAGTCAGGGCCTCGCATCCACTCCTGCTCGCCAGCCTCACTGGCCGACCCTGCTGCTGTTCGCCCTGCTGTTCGTCGGCCTGCCCCTGGTGGCGAGCGGCCCCGTCAGCCAGTTGCTGGCCGACTTTTACCGGGCAGGCAGCCTGGTGTTTGGCGGTGGTCACGTGGTGCTGCCCCTGTTGCAGGAGAGCCTGGGTCACCACCTGAGCGAGCAGCAGTTCCTGACCGGCTACGGCCTGGCCCAGCTGGTACCCGGCCCCATGTTCACCCTGGCCACCTACCTGGGCGCCGTGCTGCTGCCCGCCACTCCCCTCACCGGGGCGCTGCTGGCGACCCTGGCGCTCTTCCTGCCGGGTTTCTTGCTGCTCTGGGCGCTGGGCCCCTGATGGCAGCACTGGCTGGCCCGCCCCCTTCTGGCGGGGGCCGTGGCCGGCATCAACGCCGCCGTGGTGGGGCTGCTGCTGGCGGCCCTCTATCAGCCGGTGTGGCAGAGCGCCGTGCTCTCCCCCACCGATCTGGCGCTGGCCGCCGTCGGCTTCTACCTGCTGCGGGTGCCACGGCTCCCCGTTCTGCCCCTCGCCGCCCTGCTGACGGGGGCGGCCCTGCTGCTGGCCTGACGAACCCGCGACAAGTCAGGCAGCGCCCGCCGGGCTGGCGGTCATGGCTCTTCTCCCCGAGGGGAGGCAAAGAGAGCAAGATCCGTCAGGACAGCTCGGGCCCGTTGGCCGATAGTGAGCAGCACAGAGGAGAGACCATGGATCACAACCAGACAGAGGCCTACCGCCGACGCTTTCAAACGGTGACCGAGCACATCGAGCGCCATCTCGATGACGACCTGTCGCTGGAGCGGCTCAGCGCCGTGGCGCACTTCTCGCCCTTTCACTTTCATCGGCAATTTGCCGCTTACTGCGGCGTGCCGCTGGGGCGTTACATCCAGCTGCTGCGGCTGAAGCGGGCCTCTTACCGGTTGGCATTCGCTCCTCTGGACAAGGTGACTGATATCGCCCTCGATGCCGGCTTCCAGCATGGCGAATCTTTCAGTCGCGCCTTCAAGCAGACGTTCGGCCTGACGCCCAGCCAGTTCAGGCAGCACCCGGACTGGGCCAGCTGGCATCGCTGCCTGCCACGGCCCCCCACAAAGAGGATTGACCCCATGCGAGTCGACATCATTCAGTTCCCGCAGACCGCCGTCGCCGCCCTGACCCATCAGGGCCTGCCCGAGCGCATCAACGACACAGCGGCTCGCTTCATCCAGTGGCGCAAGGCCACGGGCGGCTCCCCGGTCGCCACCAGCCGGACCTATGGCCTGGCGCCGGACGACCCCGCCACGACGGAGGGTGCGGCGTTTCGCTTTACCCTCTGTGGCAGCGTCGAGGCCCCCGTCGCCGAGGACAATGAGTGGGGTGTGAAGAATGCCCTCATCCCGGCCGGGCGCTGCGCCGTGGTGCGCCACCGCGGCTCCCACGACCTCCTGGCCGACTGTGCCCGGGCGCTCTACCGCGACTGGCTGCCCGCCAGCGGCGAAGAGCTGCGGGATTTTCCGCTCTTCTTCCACTACCACAACTTTGTACACGAGGTGCCCACCCATGAGCTGGTCACCGACATCTACCTGCCGCTGGCATAGCCCGGCACCTGACAGGGGGAGATAAAAAAGCGGCGCCTCCGAAGGGAGGCGCCGCTGGTCGTGTCGGGGATCAGGCGTCGGGCTCGAAATCCAGGCTCAGGCTGTTGACGCAGTAGCGCTGGCCGGTCTCGGTCGGCCCGTCGGGGAAGACGTGGCCAAGGTGGGAGCCGCACTGGCTGCAGGTGATCTCCACCCGCTTCATGCCGTGGCTGTTGTCCTCGGTGTAGGTCACCGTCCCCTCGATGGCCCGGTCGAACGAGGGCCAGCCGCAGCCCGCGTCGAACTTGGCTCCTGAGTGGAACAGCACCTGCTTGCAGCAGACGCAGTGGTAATCGCCGCTCTTGCGGTTGTGCAGCAGGGCACCGCTGTAGGGACGCTCGGTCCCTTTCTCCCAGCAGACGTGGAACTGCTCTGCACTCAGCTTGTCGCGCCACTGTTCAGGGTTGTTACTGCTCATTCCGGCTCCTCACCACTGATAACGGTGCCCAGCATACCCAGTCAGGGCGCCTGGCTCTACCCCGCCAGCGGGAACTGTGATCCCGTTGGCAACACGGCGACAACATCCGCTGCCACCACCCCTTCACTCGCCAGCACCGCCGCCGGCAGGGCGACCCGCTCCAGCAGCTTGAGGGAGTGGGCACGCCCCACCGCCACCTGCCGCTTGATGTCGTCCGGCAGGAAGGGCAGGCCGTCGTTGGTGGCGGTGTCGATGGTCTGGATCCACTCCATGCCCTCCCCCGGCGGCGGCAGGCGGAACTGGATGTCATAGTCGCTGGCGTTGAACAGCACGTACCAGCGCTCCCCGGTGCAGCCGATCATGCCGATGTCCATGGCAAACGCCTGCCCCATGGGGGCGTGCCAGTCCTGATCGGTGAGCTGATGGCCGTCCGGGTGATACCAGTTCACCTGGTGACAGCTGGTCGCCTTGCCGTTCCAGCCGTCGTCGCTCAGTTGCAGGTTGGAGAAGACCCCGGACTCCGCCCGCAGCGCCATCATCTGGCGGGTGAAGGCGAGCAACCGCTCGTCCTCCGGGCGCAGTTGCCAGTTCACCCAGCTTATCTGGTTGTCCTGACAGTAGGCGTTGTTGTTGCCAAGCTGGCTGCGGCCCATCTCGTCCCCGGCCAGAAAGTGGGGCGTCCCCTGTGACAGCAGCAGGGTGGCGATGAGGTTGCGCTTCTGCTGCTGGCGCAGGTTGTTGATGCGCGGGTCCAGGGTCGGCCCCTCCACCCCGTGGTTGCTGGAGAGGTTGTTGCCGTGGCCGTCCCGGTTGTCCTCGCCGTTGGCCTGGTTGTGGCGCTGGTTGTAGGAGACCAGATCCTCGAGGGTGAAGCCGTCGTGATAGCAGAGGTAGTTGACGCTGGTGTGGGGGGAGCGCCAGTTCTTCGGGAAGAGATCCCGCGAGCCCACCAGACGGGTGGCAAAATCCCCCATCTTGCCCGCATCCCCGCGCCAGAAGGCGCGCACCGTGTCGCGGTAACGATCGTTGATCTCCAGCCATTGGCTCGGAAACTGGCCGAGACGATAGCCGAAGGGGCCGATGTCCCAGGGTTCGGCGATGAGCCTGACCCGCGCCAGCACGGGATCCGCCATCATGGCCTTGAAGAAGGCGCTCATGGGATCGAACTCCCCCGCTTCCCGCGCCAGGGTGACCGCCAGATCGAAGCGGAAACCGTCCACCTGCATCTCGGTGACCCAGTAGCGCAGGGCATCGAGCACCAGTCGCAGGGTATTGGGGTGATCCAGATTGACGCTGTTGCCGCAGCCGGTGACGTTGGCGTGGCGATGGTAATCCGGACCGTGGGCCCCCGACTCGAAGGCGTAGTAGCCCGCGTTGTCAAACCCCTTGAGGGAGAGCATGGGGCCGTCGAAGCCCGACTCCGCGGTGTGGTTGTAGACCACGTCCAGGATCACCTCGAGCCCCGCCCGGTGCAGCTCGCGCACCATGGTCTTGAACTCGGTCACCGCATCCTTCGCCCCGTAGCGCGGTTCGGGCGCGAAGAAGGCGATGGGGTTGTAGCCCCAGTAGTTGGTGAGCCCCAGCTGCTCGAGCCTGGGCTCGGACATGAAGGCCGCCACCGGCATCAGCTGGACCGAGGTCACCCCCAGCCCCTGCAGATGCTCGATCATCAGCGGGTGGCTGATGCCCAGATAGGTGCCCTGCAACGCCTTGGGGATGCCGGGGTGCTGGCGGGTGAACCCCTTGACGTGGGTTTCGTAGAGCACGACCCGCTCCGGCGGGATGCCGGGCTTGCCGACCCCCTGCCAGTCGAAGGCATCGTCCACCACCACCGACTTGCCCACCATGGCCGCGCTATCCCCCTCGTAGAGGGCATCGTCCCAGTGGGTGGCACGGCTGAGCGCACGGGCATAGGGGTCTATCAGCAGCTTGTCCGGGTCGAACAGCAACCCCTCCTGGGGAGAGCCATGCACCCGGTAGCCATAGCGCTGACCGGCCTTGACCCCGCGCACGTGGCCGAACCAGTACTGGCCGCGCCGACCGGGCAAGGGGAGACGCGCCAGCTCTTGCTCCTCTTCGTCGAACAGGCAGAGCTCCACCTTGTCCGATTGGGGAGCCCAGACACAGAAGTGGCAGCCTGTCTCGTCCAGACGGGCGCCAAGCGGGTGATCTAGCCCGTTTTCCATTTCAAACATCAGGACTCCTGTTTGATGAACAAGGTCGCGAGCGGCGGCAAGTCCAGCACCAGGCTGTGTGCCATCCCCTGCCAGGGGGTCGCCTCGGCGACGAAGACCAGACCCACATCATAGTTGCTGCCCCAGTAATGCTCGCTGTCGGTGTTGAGCACCACCCGATAGCGACCGGCAGCCGGCACCCCGAGACGGTAACCGATGCGCGGCACCGGGGTGAAGTTGCAGGCCACCACCAGCGGATGGGCCCCCAGCTTGTCGGCCCGCAGCCAGGCGAAGATGCTGTTGTCCGCATCCTGGTGATCCAGCCAGCGGAAACCGGCCTGTTCATAATCCGCCTGATACAAGGCAGGTTCATGACGATAGAGGTGGTTGAGATCCCGGATCAGCCGCTGCTGGCCGCCGTGCCTGGGGTACTGCAACAGGTGCCAGGGCAGCTGGGCATCATGATTCCACTCGTTGCTCTGGGCGATCTCGGTGCCCATGAAATTGAGCTTCTTGCCGGGGTGGGCATACATGAAGCCCATGTAGGCGCGCAGGTTGGCGGCCTGCTGCCACTCGTCCCCCGGCATCTTGTAGAGCAGGGAGTGCTTGCCGTGGACCACCTCGTCGTGGGAGAGGGACAGAATGAAGTTCTCGTCATAGTGGTACACCATGGAGAAGGTCATGTCGTTGTGGTGGTAGCGACGGTGAATGGGCTCTTTTTGCATGTAGCTGAGGGTGTCGTGCATCCAGCCCATATTCCACTTGAAGCCAAACCCCAGGCCACCGAGGAAGGTGGGACGGGAGACCCCGGCAAAGGCGGTGGACTCCTCGGCGATGGTCATGGCGTGGGGGTACTTGCCGTACACCTCCTCGTTGGTCCACTTCAAGAGGCTGATCGCCTCGTAGTTGTGGTTGCCGCCATCGACGTTGGGCACCCACTCACCGGCGTTGCGGGAATAATCCAGATAGAGCATGGAGGCGACCGCATCCACCCGCAGGCCGTCGATGTGGAACTTGTCGAGCCAGAACAGGGCGCTGGCCACCAGGAACTGGCGCACGGTGTCGCGACCGAAGTCATAGATGTAGGAGTTCCAGTCCGGGTGCCAGCCACGGCGCGGATCTTCGTACTCGTAGAGCGGCGTGCCGTCGAAGCGGGCCAGGCCGTGGGCATCGGACGGGAAGTGGGCGGGCACCCAATCCAGAATCACGCCGATCCCCGCCTGGTGGCACTGATCCACGAAGTATTTGAAATCGTCGGCCGTGCCGTAGCGGCTGGTGGGGGAGAACATGCCCACCGGCTGGTAGCCCCAGGAGCCGCTGAACGGGTGCTCGGAGACCGGCAGCAGCTCGATGTGGGTGTACTCCATCTCCTTGATGTAGTTCACCAGCTCCACCGCCAGCTCGCGCCAGTTCAGGCTGTCGCCGTTGGGATGGCGCTTCCAGGAGCCGACGTGCAACTCGTAGATGGAAAGCGGCTGCTCCCGCTTGTCGTTGCGTTGGCTCTCGCGCCAGGCGGCATCCTGCCACTGGTACTGATCGTGGTCATAGACCACGGAGGCGAACGAGGGGTACTGCTCGCAGTAGAAACCCACCGGGTCGCTCTTGTGGGGCAGTCGGTTGCCCATGGGGTCTTTGAGCTCGAACTTGTAGCGATCCCCGGCCTTGAGCCCCGGCACGAACAGCACCCAGTGGCCACACTGGCTGCGCTGCATGGGGTGACGGCGGCCATCCCAGAAGTTGAAATCACCGATGAGGCTCACCGCGGTGGCGCTCGGCGCGTAGACGGCAAAGCGTACCCCTTCCACCTGCTGGCCGAGGTGCGTCACGGTGCGCAACTGGGCGCCGAGGGTGTGGTAGAGGTTTTCCGGTTGCCAGGTGAGTTCCGCCAGCCCTTCCCAGGCGGCAGCCTGGAACTGATAGGGATCGATGATGTCGGCACTGGCGTCGGCGTAGGTCGCGATGAGCTGGTAGGGGAAGGGATTCTTGCGGCGGGTGAAAACAGTTTCAAAGAGGCCCGCTTCGTCAGCGGCGGTCAGGGTGGCAACTATCTTGCCTGACTTGAGATCCCTGACCCGGACCTCGAGTGCATCGGGCAACCAGGCGGTGAGTTTCAGGCCTGGCCCATCCGGATTGGCCAGCAGGCCTAGATGGGAGAAGGGATCGGCACAGCGGGCGGCAACCAAACGTTCAACGGGCATCGACATTTCCTTTGATGGCTGAACATCCGCTTCGGCCGAAGCCGAAGCGGATGAAAGTGAGTTACATGTTGGCGTTCAAGGCTCAACGGCTGGCCTCGTCACGGGCCCGGCTCATCTTGCCCGCCAGATTCTTGAGCGCCTCGTCGGCGAAGATATCCTCCAGATCCCGGGAGAGCTTGCGACGCCAGTTGGGGTACTCGTAGCTGGTACCCGGCACGTTGACCGGCTTGTCCATCTCCAGCCAATCTTCGAGCTGAGTGCTGAACAGGGCACAGCTGCCGCGGGACATGTGCAGTTGCAGACCGTGGTTGAGCTCGGTATTCATGCCGACCCAGTTCACGTCTTGACTGATATTGCCAGAGATGACCCCATGAGCATGCAGGCTGTCAAGGATCCGCTGCTTGGCCTGGTGGCGATCAGCATACAGGGTCTTGAGTACGTCTTCATCCGGGTACAGGCCCAGTTCGCGTCCCAGCGCCAGATCGTCGCAGTGCCAGAAGCCTTTGAGGGTCGGCATGTCGTGGGTGGTCAGGGCGGACATCGCCTGCTCGGCGTAGTGCGCCGGGGAGATGAAGCCGCCATCGTCCTTGGAGCGCTCGAAGAAGAACACCTTGTAGGAGTGGACGCCGTTCTCTTTCAGGGTCACGTCGATCCCCTCCGGCACGGTCCCCAGATCCTCGCCGATCAGCAAGCACTGGTTGCGATGAGACTCGAGGGCCAGGATCCCCAGCAGATCGTTCACCGGATAATAGATGTAGGCCCCCTTGGCGGCCGACTCTCCGGGCGGCACCCACCACAGGCGCAGCAAGGCCATCACATGGTCGATGCGCAGGGCGCCGCAGGAGCGCATGTTGGCACGGAACAGATCCACCATGGGCTGGTAGGCGGCCTCGAACAGCTGGTTCGGGTTCATGGGGGGCAGGCCCCAGTTCTGGCCGAGGGGGCCGAGGATGTCGGGCGGTGCACCGACCGAGGCTTTCGGGCAGTAGAGATCCCGGTTTGCCCAGATCTCGGTGGAGCCTTCGGAGACGCCGACCGCCAGATCCCGGTAGATCCCCATCACCATGCCGGCGGCCTTGGCGCGGGCATCGGCCCGGGCCAGCTGCTCGTCAGCCAGGAACTGCAGATAGAGATAGAAGGCCACATCCTGCTGGTGCTCGGCCATCCAGGCCGCCACTTCGGGGTTGTGGTAATCGCGCAGCGCCTCGGGCCAGACCGGCCAGCCCCAGGCATTCTCGCCCTTGGCATAGAAGTGGGCCTGAAGGGCGTCAAACGCTGCCTGCTGTTGCAGGCTGTCACCGCCGGCAGCCACGAAGGCATCGAACGCAGCCTGACGCTCGGCGCTGAAGCTGGCCTGGTCGAACACCTGGCGCAGCATCCCGATCTTGGTCTGGATGACGCCGGTGTAATCCACATTGTCCTTGACCCGCAGGGAGGTGAGGTGCTGCTGGAAGGCCGGGCTCGCCACTTCCGCTTTCAGGCGATCGTTGCCCAGGAATTCGGGTACCGCTTCCACATCGATATAGGCGACGTTGAGCCAGCGACGGGAAGAGGGGCTGTAGGGGCTGGCACTCTCCGGGTTCGCCGGGTAGAGGGCGTGGATGGGGTTGAGACCGACGAAGTGGGCTCCCCAGGCGGCTGCATTCTCAACCAGCTGGCCGAGATCGCTGAAATCGCCGATGCCCCAGTTGTGGCGGCTGCGCAGGCAGTAGAGCTGGACGCTCGGGCCCCACACCTTGCGACCATTGGCGATGGGTGCCTGCTTGTAGCAGGACTTGGGGGCGACGATGAGACGCATGGTGGCCAGCGGCTCGTCATTGCCCTCTTCCAGCAGGATGAGCTGGTGATAACCCAGCGCAGGCTGCACATCCAGAGTGACGCGATAGGCCTGGCACTCCATCTCCTCGAACTCGGCCACCCCGACCAGCTCACCCTCGATGGGGGTGAGTTGACCGGACAGCACTGCACCCTGCTCCTGCTGGAGCTGCCAGGTGAGGGCATCGTTGACGAATTCGATGGGGAGGCGAACCTCAAGAGTAACGGCGTCGCCGCTGCGTACCACCATCACGGGATCCAGCGCGCGCAGCCAATGCTGGCGGTGCTCCTGCTCAAGCTGTTCGGACAGGGCGGCCTCGTCATCGACGCGGTAGCCCATGGCGCCCAGCATGGCGGCCTTGCTCTCTTCCGATACCAGGGCCGGCTGGCCCCAGGCATCAACATACTCACTGGCAATGCCTTTGGCGGCAGCCAGCTGTTCAATCAGGGTGGTCATAGTTTGAGAATTCCCGCTGTGGATTCTGTCTACGCTATTTTGTGATTAATTTTTATGGTTGGTACTTGAACATTGGCTCTTTGGCCATGCTAAACCGCGCACATTTTTACATATCTCCCCGGCTGGATGTGTGACCGGGCAGGCACTATTGTTGTTCTCTGCCACCGACTTTGCTGATGATGCATTCAACAAAAGTTGGTAGCCAGTTACATAAACCGAAAATAAATTTCACAGTTTTTCATGATATAGCGCAATTTCGCGCAGATTGTTGGTTGACTCGCGAGGGAGTTCTAGTAAATTTACAAACGGAATTTTCTTTGACTACTGAACAGTTAGGTAACCAATTATGACTATCAAAGTAGGTATTAACGGTTTTGGCCGTATCGGTCGTTTCGTTTTCCGTCTGGCCGCTGAGCGTGCTGACATCGAAGTGGTTGGTATCAACGACCTGATCGACGTTGACTACATGGCTTACATGCTGAAGTACGACTCCACTCACGGTCGCTTCAAGGGCACTGTTGAAGTCAAAGACGGCAACCTGATCGTCAACGGCAAAACCGTACGTGTTACCGCTGAACGTGACCCGGCCAACCTGAAATGGGGCGAAATCGGTGTTGACGTTGTTGCCGAAGCAACCGGTCTGTTCCTGACCGACGAAACCGCTCGCAAGCACATCGCTGCCGGTGCCAAGAAAGTCGTACTGACCGGTCCGTCCAAAGACGCTACCCCGATGTTCGTCATGGGCGTCAACCAGGATTCCTACGCTGGCCAGGACATCGTTTCCAACGCTTCCTGCACCACCAACTGCCTGGCCCCCATCGCCAAGGTTCTGAACGATACCTTCGGTATCGAATCCGGCCTGATGACCACCGTTCACGCTACCACTGCTACCCAGAAGACCGTTGATGGTCCGTCTGCCAAAGACTGGCGCGGTGGCCGCGGTGCGGCTCAGAACATCATCCCGTCCTCTACCGGTGCTGCCAAGGCTGTTGGCGTGGTCATCCCGGAACTGAACGGCAAGCTGACCGGCATGGCCTTCCGCGTGCCGACTCCGGACGTGTCCGTTGTTGACCTGACCGTCAACCTGAAGAAAGAAGCGTCCTACGCTGAAATCTGCCAGGCCATGAAGGCTGCCTCCGAAGGCGCCATGAAGGGCGTGCTGGGCTACACCGAAGACGAAGTGGTTTCCACCGACTTCCTGGGTGAGCGTCAGACTTCCGTGTTCGATGCCAAGGCTGGTATCCAGCTGAACAAGACCTTCGTGAAAGTCGTCTCCTGGTACGACAACGAAATGGGCTACTCCAGCAAGGTTCTGGACCTGATCGCTCACATCTCCAAGTAATTTGGGATGCGCAATCGCGTAGCTTGAAAAAAGGCGGCCAATGGCCGCCTTTTTGTATTCTGAATCACGGACCCTTTCTGAATGTCCCCGAGCACTGGAGCCTTTATGACACCGACACGTACGCTGACTGCCCACTGCACCCTGAGCCAGGATGGCCTGCCCCTGCTGACCATAGACAATGAGCACGCCAGGGCCGAGATAAGCCTGTTTGGCGCCCACGTGCTGCGTTACCAACGCCATGGTGAGCCGGCCTCTCTCTGGCTCAGCGACAAGGCGATACTGGATGGCAGCAAGCCCATTCGCGGCGGCATTCCCCTCTGCTGGCCCTGGTTCGGCCCCTCCCCCGCTCGCGTTGGCAGCGGCAAGCCGGCTCATGGCTTCGCACGCAACTGCCTGTGGACGCTGGATGGGGTCTCCGATCACGGGGATGGCACACTCGTCCACCTCTCCCTGCGTGACAACGATGCCAGCAGGACGCTCTGGCCCCATGCCTTCGAGCTGGAGCTGGACGTACTGGTCGGCAAGGAGCTTTCCCTGGTGCTGACCACCCGCAACACCGGCAAGTCAGCGCTCACCTACAATGCCGCCCTGCACACCTACCTGCAGATCAGTGCGCCGGAAGCGGTGACCGTGACCGGCCTCGGCGAACCCTATCTGGACAAGCTGACCGGCCGAAACGAACTGCAACAGGGCGCGCTGACCGTCACCGCAGCCATGGATCGCATCTACCGCCAGCCCGATGCCATGGTCAGCGTGCAGGATGGTGAGCGCACCACCCGGGTGGTCAACGGCAACCACGACAGCGTGGTGGTCTGGACTCCCTGGCAGGAAGGGGCCAGCGCCATGGCCGACATGAGTGACGACGGTTATCGCACCATGCTCTGTGTCGAGGCGGCCATCACCGCCGAGGACGGGATCACCGTCCCGCCCGACGAGGAGCACAGCTTCTCCACCATCATCATCTGACGATACAGATGACGGATAAATAAAGAGGGCTCCCGCGGGAGCCCTCTTTGCATCTTGCCATCAGAGTCAGTCAGGCGTTGCCCTGGGTCTTGAGCTTGAGCTCCGCGGCGAAATCCAGCATGCGGTCGAGCGGGACAAGCGCTTTGAGACGCAGTGCCTCATCCACATGGATCTCGTGACGCTCGGCACCGTCGGTCAGGGCTTCCTTGATGGCCACCAGGCCGTTCATCGCCATCCAGGGGCAGTGGGCGCAGCTGCGGCAGGTGGCACCATCGCCGCCGGTGGGCGCCTCCACCATCTCTTTCTCCGGGCAGGCCTGCTGCATCTTGTAGAAGATGCCGCGATCGGTCGCCACGATCAGTTTCTGCTGGGGCAGCTCTTTGGCGGCCTTGATGAGCTGGCTGGTAGAACCCACCGCATCCGCCAGTTCGATGACGGAGGCCGGGGACTCCGGGTGCACCAGCACGGCGGCATCCGGGTTCTGGGCCTTGAGCTCGCGCAGCGCCTTGGCCTTGAACTCGTCGTGCACGATGCAGTGACCCTGCCATCGCAGCATCTCGGCCCCTGTCTTCTTCTCGATGTAGGCGCCGAGGTGTCTGTCCGGGCCCCAGATGATCTTGTGACCCTGACTGTCCAGATGTTCGACGATCTCCAGCGCAATACTGGAGGTGACCACCCAGTCGGCCCGTGCTTTCACCGCTGCCGAGGTATTGGCATAGACCACCACGATGTGATCGGGGTGGGCATCGCAGAAGGCGGAGAACTGGTCGATGGGACAACCCAGATCAAGCGAGCACTCGGCCTCCAGCGTCGGCATCAGCACCCGCTTGTGGGGGCTCAGGATCTTGGAGGTCTCTCCCATGAAGCGCACACCGGCCACGATCAGGGTCTGGGCTGCATGGTCGCGACCGAAGCGGGCCATCTCCAGGGAGTCACCCACGAAGCCGCCGGTGGCTTCTGCCAGGGCCTGGATCTCGGGATCCGTGTAGTAATGGGCAACCAGCACGGCCTGGCGCGCCTGCAGCAGTACCTTGATCTCGGCGATCAGGGTCGCCTTCTGCTCGGGAGTCAGGGGCTGTGGTTTGGCCGGGAAGGGGTAGTCCATCTCGACTACCGGCGGAATACTGCTCAGTGCATTGCTCATTGCGACTGTTCCATCAACGCTCGGGAAGGCCAAAATTATAACCAGAAGCCGTGCACAAACCCATCAACAAATCCAGTACAGTACAACTGTCAGGACCCGCTCCGACCATATCGTTGTCATTCTTGCCAAAAGGAGTTGTCGAATGAAACAACGTTCGCTCAAGACCAAGTTGTTGTTGCTCACGCTGGGACTTTTTCTCGCCAGTGGCGTCGCCATGACATGGATACAGTCCTCCTCGCTGAACGGCCTGCGCGATGACATCATGGCGCAGACCCGTGGCGCCCTGGAGCAGGAGGTTTCCCGTTCCCTGCAATTCCAGGCAGAGCGGTATGCCGTGCAGATCGAAGACCAGTTGCAGCAGGCCTATCAGATACCGCTCGGCATGGCGGCGCAGCTTGAAGGAAGCATGGCCCAGCCGGACCAGCGGCTGAGTCGCCCGCAAGTAGAGCTCCTGCTTGGCAGCCGCCTGCGCCAGGCAAACGGGATCAGTTCCATCTACGCCCAGTTCGAACCCAACGGTTACGACGGACAGGACGCCGACTGGCAGACGGGCGCCAGCCATTCGGTTGCCGGCAAGGGCAGTCTCGAGGTCTATTTCACCCGGGAACAGAACGGAAACATCGCGCAGCAGACCATAGATGCCGCCACCAGTGACGCCAAGTTCGACACCTCGCGCAATGAATTCGGCATTCGCAACAGCGAGTGGTATCTCTGCGGTCGCGAGACTCGTCGCCCCTGCCTGATGGAACCCTACCTCTACGAGATAAGCCCTGGCCAGAAGATGCTGATGACCAGCCTGACGGTGCCCGTCCTCAAGGATGGCAAGTTTGCCGGGATCACCGGGGTCGACATGAACCTGCCCATCTTCCAGCAACTGGCCGAGCACCTTGGCAAGAGCCTCTATGACAACCAGGCCGAGGTCACCCTGGTCAGCAAGGCGGGCTTCATCGTCGGCAGCAACCGCCATTCGGACAAACTGGGGCGTCCCCTGACAGAGGCCGGACTGGTTGCCCCGAATGGACGCCCCGCCGATACCGACAGCGATTTCATCTTGCAGCAGCCCATACGGATCGAGGCTGCCGACAACCAGTGGTGGCTGATGATCAAGGTGCCCAAGGCCCTCGCCCTCAGCCAGGCCAACACCATCAGCCAGCAGCTCGGCAGCCTGTTGCAGGCGACCCAGCAGCAGCAGCTGGTTGCCATCGTTGTCATCACCCTGGTGGCCCTGGGGCTGCTTGTCTGGTTCATTCAGACCATCACGGCGCCCCTCTCCCTCATCAGCCGCCACGTCTCCCACCTCGCCAGCAATGAGGGCGACCTGACCCAGCAGATGCGTATCGACACCCACCAGGAGCTCATCGAGCTGGGCAGGCATCTCAATGCCTTCCTCGGCAAGCTGAGGGCCATGGTGCAGGGCAGCAAGCAGATAGGGCAACAGGTGCATCAGCAGGCCAGGGGCATGAAACAGACGGCCGATGCCATGCGCAGCAGCCTGGATGATCAGAGCCTGGAGCTGGAGAGCGTGGTCAGCGCCATGCACGAGATGAGCACCACGGCAGTCAGTGTGGCGGGCTATGCGGAACAGGCGGCGCAGGAGTCGGAAGCGGTGACCCACCATGTCAGCACGGCCCAGCAGACCTTGAGCAGGGCCCGCAGCGAGATCCATACCCTGGTCGAGGACATGCATCAGGCCGACAAGGCGGTCGCCCAGGTCGCCCAGCGCAGCACCAATATCAGCCACATTCTCGATGTGATCCGGGCCATTGCCGAACAGACCAACCTGCTGGCACTCAACGCAGCCATCGAGGCGGCGCGGGCCGGCGACATGGGCAGGGGGTTTGCCGTCGTGGCGGACGAGGTGAGGGCGCTGGCCAACAAGACCCGCTCATCCACCGACGAGATAGGGCAGCTCATCGGCAGCCTGCAAACCGAGGTCACCAGCAGCCAGCAGTTGATGAGCACGGGGATCGCCCGCTCGGTGAGTACGGTTGAAGGCACGGAGCAGGCCTTCGAGGCACTCAATCAGGTGGTCAGCCAGATCCAGCAGATCCATGATCACATCAGCCAGGTGGCGACCGCCGCCGAGCAGCAGAGTGCCGTGAGCGACACCATCAACCAGAACCTGATGCGCATCGGCGACGCCGCCACCACCCTGGGACAAGAGGCCAATGCCAGCCAGCGCCTGAGCGAGGCACTGGAACAGGCGGCCACCACCCTGGCAAGCGAGCTGGATCGACTGCGAACCTGATGGGAGACGGAAACGAAAAAGCCCGCATCGCTGCGGGCTTTTCAATATGGTGGTCGTTACTGGGCTCGAACCAGTGACCCCCTCCTTGTAAGGGAGGTGCTCTCCCAGCTGAGCTAAACGACCTGGGACC
>NZ_JAPDBZ010000006.1:0-34801 GCF_027705505.1 Aeromonas sp. QDB56 | reverse complement strand
GGGTCGTTACTGGGCTCGAACCAGTGACCCCCTCCTTGTAAGGGAGGTGCTCTCCCAGCTGAGCTAAACGACCTGGGATTCTGTATTCAGAGTGGTGGGTCGTGTAGGGTTCGAACCTACGACCAATTGATTAAGAGTCAACTGCTCTACCGACTGAGCTAACGACCCACATCCTGAACCTTTCACCAGCCGCATGTGGCGGCCAGCGTTACAACATGGTGGTCGTTACTGGGCTCGAACCAGTGACCCCCTCCTTGTAAGGGAGGTGCTCTCCCAGCTGAGCTAAACGACCTGGGAATATTGTCTTCACCTGCTGTGAAGAAATGGTGGGTCGTGCTGGATTCGAACCAGCGACCAATTGATTAAAAGTCAACTGCTCTACCGACTGAGCTAACGACCCTCACCACGACCAGTGCCGACTGCATTACTGCTCCGGCTCTGACGGCGGCCTATATTACGGATTTATCATCCTGGCGCAATAGAAAAATCTTAATTTAAATCTGATTGTTCACTGCGCATACAAAGCACGGCGGTATTTACAAGAGTGTTACGAAAACAGTGACATGCAGCAATGTCACAGCTTGGCCAGACTCTGTTTGGCCAGCTGGGCCGGCGAGGTGTTGGGGTAACCCTTGATCACCTGCTCATAGAAGGCCTTGGCCTCTGTTTTTTTGCCGTCAAGTTGGGCGAGCATGCCGAGTTTCAGCAGGGCATCGGCCCGCTTGGGTGACTTGCTGTATTTGTTCGCCACCGTGGAGAACTGGCTCGCGGCCCCCGCCCTGTCGCCCTTGTTGAACATCAGCTGGCCAAGCCAGTAGTGGGCATTGGGAACATAGCTGGAGTTCGGGAACTGCTTGATGAACCCTTCGAAGGCAGGAATGGCCTTGTCGTAGTTCTTCTCCTTGAGCACCATGTTCACGGCTGCGTCGTAGGCCTGGTTCTCATCCTGGTTGGTGGAGTAGTTGGCAGCCGCGGCAGGAGGCGTTGCAGCACCTGCAGCAGGTGTTGCGGGCGTGGCGGCAGGCTGGCTGTTGGCCACCTTGTCGAGCTCTTGGTAGAGTTGGCGCTGGCGCTCCTGGGACTGCTCCATCTGGTAGGTCTGCTGTTCCAGCTGACCACGCAGCTCGGAGACCTCCCCTTGCAGGGAGTCGACCTGTTGCTGCAGTTCGGCCTGCAGACGCAGACGGGCGTTGAGGGTACGCTCCAGCAGAGCAACCCGGTCTTCCAGGCTGCCGGTCGGTACGATGGCACCATTGTTGCCGCTCAGCACCACGCCGCTGCTGCCAGAATCCCCGCTCAGATCGCTCACGGGTGCCGCCGCTTGCGTATTCAAAGCAACCAACACGGCCAGCGCAACACCAGCTTGCTTGTACACAGATTTCATTCGGATCAAACCTTAGCGTTTAGTGCAAATAAAACGGCCAGCGCATAGTCGCTCGCTGATACAGATTTCATTCGGATCAAACCTTGACGTTTAGTGCAAATAAAACGGCCATCGAAATGGCCGCTTGCATATAAACGAACTTCGTTCGACTCAAACCTTAGTAAACCAGGACCGCACGGCGGTTCTTGGCAAAGGCTTCCTCGGTGTGGGACAGATCCAGCGGCTTCTCTTCGCCATAGCTGACGATGGAGAGCTGCTCGGCCTGCACACCCAGGGTTTGCAGATACTTGGCAACAGCCTTGGCACGACGCTCACCCAGCGCGAT
Source organism: Aeromonas sp. QDB56 (assembly GCF_027705505.1). Lineage (NCBI taxonomy): Bacteria > Pseudomonadati > Pseudomonadota > Gammaproteobacteria > Aeromonadales > Aeromonadaceae > Aeromonas > Aeromonas sp. QDB56. The sequence goes on along the minus strand of NZ_JAPDBZ010000006.1, from coordinate 33,092 downwards.
GTTGTATTCCGGCGTACCGCGCTCGTCGGCGTGGCCTTCGATCAGTACCTTGACGCTCGGACGTTCACGCAGGTAGCTGGCGTGGGCATCCAGCAGGTCGGCGTACTGACCCTGAATGTCGTAACCATCGTACGGGAAGTAGATCACGTTGTCGCGTTGCAGCGCTTCGAACTTCTGACGCATCTGCTCTTCCGGGGACAACATGCCGTTGGCGCCGCCGGTTTGTACACCGCCCATGCCGTCGGTCATGCCGGACTCGGCGCCAGCGGCGTCGGAGTCGGAAGAGGAGCTACAGGCAGCCAGGGTGAACAGTGGCAGTGCGATGGCCAGACCCTTGAGCAGTTTATTGAGTTGCATGCTATTTCCTTAAACCTTTATAACAAAACAAAAAACAATCGATTTTTATCAATTCAAGAAGGGCGACCAAGCTGGTGCACGAATTTCACCGCTACTGGTCGGAAGCACTGCCTTGAAGCGACCGTCGGTCGACACCAATGCAAGACTCTTACGACCCTGATAGATGGTGGCATAAATGATCATGCTGCCATTGGGAGCCACACTTGGCGATTCATCCAGAGCACTCTGGGTCAGTACCAGCATGGCTCCATTTTCCATATCCTGGCGAGCGATGCGATATTGTCCCTGAACCCGGGTCACCATCACCATGGACTTGCCGTCCGGTGTGATGGATGCCCCCTGGTTGGAATCCCCTTCCCAGGTCATCCGGCGAGTCATGCCAGTCGCCAAATTTACGCTATAAATCTGGGGTTTGCCACCACGTTCAGAGGTGAACAGCAAAGTTTGACCGTCCGGCATCCAGGAGGGTTCGGTGTCGATGGTACGGTTATTTGTGACTCGGGTGAGTTGCTTGCTAGCAACATCAACGACATAGATGTCAGGCTGCCCATCTTTGGACAGAACAATAGCCAAACGACGACCATCTGGAGACCACTCCGGCGCACCGTTGATGCCACGGAAGCTGGTGATCAGACTGCGCTGCTGGGTGTAGATGTCCTGCACATAGATCTCGGACTTCTGGTTCTCGAAGCTCACGTAAGCCAGCTTGCTGCCATCCGGCGACCAGGCCGGGGACATCAGGGGTTCACGGGAGCGCAGCAGGGTCTTCTCGTTGTAGCCGTCGTAGTCGGAGATCCGCAGCTGATACGGGAACTGGGTGCCCTGCTGCACGGAGACATAGGCCAGACGAGTCAGGAAGGCGCCACGCTCACCGGTCAGACGCTCGTAGACGATGTCGGAGATGCGGTGGGCAAACTGGCGCATCTGGGCACCCGGGATGGTCGCCATGCGGCTGTCCAGGATGTAACCGTTCGCTTCACCGCCCTGGGTCTTGGCCAGCTGGCCTTTCAGGACGTCGACCAGCTCGAAGTTGATCTTGTAGGTACCATCACCCACGGCGGCGATGGAGCCGACCACCACGGCTTCGACCCCCTGGGAAGCCCAGGGTGCGAAGTTGATCTCGCCGCTGGTGCTCGGCGTCTGCGGCATCTGGCCACGAGCCAGCGGCTTGAACTTGCCGCTGCGCATCAGGTCGTTGGAGACCACTTCCGCGATATCCTGCGGCAACTGGCCATTGCCCTCCCACTTGAAGGGGGCGATGGCGATGGGGCGCGCACTGTCGATACCGCCGGTGATGACGATGTCCAAGGCCGCCTGAGCGCTCTGGCCTAGCAGAAGGCAGCCAACCAAAGCAAAAAACACTTTTCTTATCATGGCTTAAATACTCTGTTCCAAAAAAATGAGAGGTGAAATCCCTTTATCAGCAGATGCTGCCAACCACGGTCATTGACCCCGTTCTATCACGCTTAGATGCTCGGTTCTAACTTGAGGTTAAACTCCTTCAACATCTCGAATGCCGCCGGATCCTTCGGCACCGGCAACTGGTTGGCCTTCAGCACCGCCGCCTTGCCGGAGCGGCAGACCGCCGGATCACCCTGACCGTTGTCCACCGAGATGACGAAGCCGCTACTGGCCAACTTGACACCGATAGTACATGTTTTGCCCCGCATGGTGGGATCCAAAATCATGTAGCGCTCGACCGTGGCCTTGATGAGGGCGGCATACTTGTCGACTTCGCCCTTGGCGGCTGCCGATGCTGCCTGACTGCGCGCATTGGCCTCGGCGGCCAGCTGCTGCTCCATCATGGCTTCCATCTCTTTTTGCAACTTGGCCTCTTCGGCCGCCTTGCGCTTGCGCTCCGCCTCAATCTTGGCCTTTCTGTCAGCCTCGGCCTTCGCCTTCTTCTCTGCGTCAGCTTTTGCCTTCTTGTCAGCCTCTTCCTTCGCCTTCTTCTCGGCCTCGGCCTTGGCTTTCTTCTCGGCTTCCGCCTTCGCCTTTTTCTCGGCTTCGGCCTTGGCCTTCTTCTCGGCTTCCGCTTTCTTGGCCTTGGCCTCTTCCGCCTTGGCCTTCTCTTCAGCCTGCTTCTTCTCCAGCTCTTCTTTTTTCTTCTTGAGCGCCAGCGCCTTGGCCTCTTCCGCCGCCTTGCGTTCGGCTTCGGCCTTCTTGGTCTTCTGCTCTTCCAGCTTGCGGGCTTCCTCGGCTTTCTGGGCCTTCTCTTCCGCCTGCTTCTGTTCAGCCTCTTTCTTCTGCTTGTCGGCTTCGGCCTTGCGGGTCGCCTCTTCGGCCTGCTTGCGCTTGGTCTCGGCGATACGCAGACGCTCCTGCTCCTGTGCCAGCTCGCGTTTGACGCGCTCAGCGTCTTCCTTGTCTTTCTGCTGCTGTGCAGCCTTGGGCTGGGCCTGCTTCTGCTGCTGGACCTGCTGCATCTGCTGCTCCAGCATTTCGCTGTCCATCATGACCGCATTGACGATCTGTCCCTTGGACTCGGGGCGCTTGGGTTTGCTGAAGTCGACACCGACCAGCAGGATGATGCCGATGATCAGATGCAGCAGCAGCGACGCGACGAGATAACCGGAAATACCACGCTTCACATCCATCTCCGTCAGTTCACCGGATCCGTCATCAGACCAACCTGAGGCACACCGGCTTTCTTGAGGGCCACCATCAGCAGGATCACCTCCTCGTAGCGTACGGACTTGTCACCGGCGACCACCACGGGCGCGTTCTGGTTGATGGCCAGATAGCCCATGGCCTTCTCGGTGATGTACTGCTGCATCGCCTCGGGGGTGCCGCTCGGTACGGGTTCGTCATCCGCCTCGCCGGCCTTGATGACGTACTCACCCTCGGTATTGACGCTGACGATGAAAGGCGGCTTGGAGTCTTCCGGCAATTGCTCGGACTCCGCCTGGGGCAGGTCGACCTTGACCCCCTGCGTGATCACGGGCGTGACCGCCATGAAGATGATGAGCAGCACCAACATGACGTCGATATAGGGCACCACGTTGATCTCGGCGACCTTCTTGCGTTTGAGCCGCTGATAGGTTTGCATTACTTCTCACCCTGCTGTGCGATTTGGCGGTTCAGAATGGTGGTGAACTCGTCCATGAAGTTGGCGTAGGCGTTTTCCAGCCGTTCGACCTTGTTGGTGAAGCGGTTGTAGAAGATAACGGCCGGGATGGCGGCAAACAGACCCATGGCGGTGGCGATCAGCGCCTCCGCGATACCCGGTGCCACCATCTGCAGGGTCGCCTGCTGAACCTGACCCAGAGCGATAAAGGCGTTCATGATCCCCCAGACGGTACCGAACAGACCGATATAGGGGCTGATGGAGCCGATGGTCGCCAAGACCGGCAGGTTGGACTCGAGATCGTCCACTGCACGGGACAGAGAGACCCGCATGGCGCGATAGGTACCGTCCATCACCGCATCCTGACCGCGGGCACCGGCCTTGAGCAGGCGGGCATACTCCTTGAAGCCGGAGTAGAAGATGTCTTCCATGCCTTCGATGTCGTCACGACGGGAGGAGGACTCCTGGTAGAGACGATTGAGGTCGACCCCGGACCAGAATCTGTCTTCAAACTGCTCCGAGGCGAGGTTGGCCGCCTTGATGGCCTTGGAGCGCTGGATGATCAGCGCCCAGGAGACGACCGACATGCCCATCAGGGTCATCATGACCAGTTTCACCAACAGACTGGCTTGCCAGAACAGGCCAATAAACGAAATTTCAGCGTGCACTTAACAGCACTCCCTTGATATTTTCAGGTATTGCAACAGGTTTCATTTGCGGATGACTGACACAGGCGATCTGTACCATGGCCTGAGTGATCAGCCGTCCATCAGCCGCCAGGATCTGCTGTGAAAAACGCATGGAAGCGCGTTTCACTTCAGTTACTTGCGTCATTACGGTCAGCAGTTCATTGAAGCGGGCCGCCGCGCGGAAGTCGATTTCGGTGCGACTCACCACAAACGCGATCCCCGCCTGCAGCAGGACATCCTGTTCGATGCCGCCTGCGCGCAGGAATTCGGTGCGGGCCCGTTCCATAAACTTGAGATAATTGGCGTTGTAGACGATGCCTCCGGCATCCGTGTCTTCGTAGTAGACACGCACCGGAAACTCAGAGACTTCCCCCATAAAAATCTGTGATCCATTCGACAGTCAGATGGGGGGCTATCATAGCGCAGGGCTGAATAGGAAAGAAGCAGGGGGAGACAGGGAAATCCCCTCTCTCCCTGTTTTTTATGGCGTACTGCGGCGCCGACAAGCCGAAGACCACAGGGCTGTCAGCATCGCAAGAAAAGCGGACAAGAGAAGTGCCTGCGAGCGGCGTGACAAGCGAGGTTCTGTCGCTCTGACCGGACGGCGGCACGCCCCTCAAAAAAGAAGAAGGAGGTGGGCTGATGCCGACCTCCTTCATAATTTATGGCAGGTAGTAGCTGCTGGTCAGCCAGAGCCCGTAGAGCAGGCTGGGCAGTGCAAGCCAGGGGAAGAACAGCACGCGACCCACCAGGCTGCGCGGGTGAAACCCCAGTCCATGCATGACACCGCAACAGACCGCCCACATCAGCCAGGGCGCAAGCCAGAGGCCGTGCTCACTGGTGTTGGCCGCGACCAGGTTGGGCACCTGCAAGATGGCGACAGCCAGCAGGGCCGCCGCCAGCAGCATCAGACCTTGCCATGGCTGGCGCTCCAGAGGAGCGGCCAGCCGGGCGAGCCTGTCACTTGTCTTCATCAATCTGACGATCCAGGTTCTCGGTGTGCTCCAGCCAGAGCGCATTGATAATCCCAAACGCACAGGCCAGCAGCAGCCCCAGGATCCAGGTGAAATACCACATATCAGGGCACCTTCTTAGTAGAGCGATTGTTGGTTGTCTTCGATGTGCTTGTTACTCACCCGGCCGAACATCTTGATGTAGGTCCAGATGGTGTAAGCCAGCACGGTCGGCACGAAGACGACTGCGACTACCGTCATCACCTTGAGGGTGTTGAAGGAGGCGGTGGAATCCCACATGGTCAGGCTCTGGGACGGCTCGAGGCTCGAGGGCATCACGAACGGGAACATGGAGAAGCCCGCGGTCAGGATGATGCCGGCGATGGCCAGGGAGGAGAACAGGAACGCCACCCACCCCTTGTCCAGCTTGGCCGCCACGGCGGTCAGCAGACACATCACCAGACCCAGCACGGGTGCAGCAATCATCCAGGGATAGAGGTTGTAGTTCTGCATCCAGGCACCGGCCTGCACCACCACTTCCTTGTGAAGGGGGTTGGTGACGGCGTCGGTGGCGACGGAGCCCACAATCACATAACCATCCATGCCGCTCACCCAGACACCGGCCAGGGCAAACAGCACCAGAGTCAGCAGGGAGAAGATCATGGCGGCGGTGCGAGAGCGCGCCAGCACTTCACCTTCGGTCTTCATCATCAGCCAGGTTGCGCCCTGGGTGATGATCATGAAGAGGCTAACCAGACCGGCCAGCAGACCGAACGGATTGAGCAGGCCGAAGAAGTTGCCGTGATAGGTCATCATCAGGAACTGGTTGAAGCTGAACGGTACACCCTGCAGCAGGTTGCCGAACGCCACCCCGAAGATAACAGGGGGAATGGCGCTACCGGCAAACAGAGCCCAGTCCCAGTTGGAGCGCCACTTGGCGTCTTCCTGCAGGGAGCGGTACTTGAAGCCGACCGGACGGAAGAACAGCGCCATCAGGGTCAGGATCATGGCGATGTAGAAGCCGGAGAAGGCCGCCGCATAGACCATGGGCCAGGCGGCAAACAGGGCACCACCGGCGGTCACCAGCCAGACCTGGTTGCCTTCCCAGTGCGGCCCCATGGTGTTGAGCATCACGCGACGCTCCACATCCTTCTTGCCGACGAAGGGGAGCAGGGCGCCCACCCCCATATCGAAACCGTCGGTGATGGCAAACCCGATCAGCAGCACGCCGACCAGCACCCACCAGACCAGACGCAACAGTTCGTAATCAAACATGGGTCACTCTCCTTATGCCTTGCTCTGTTCGAAGTGGTACTTGCCCGTCTTCAGGCTGCTTGGGCCCAGGCGCGCATACTTGAACATCAGGTACATCTCGATGATCAGCAGTACTGTGTAGAACAGGAAGATCCCGATCAGAGAGAACCAGATCTCGGACGCAGGAATGTTGGATGCAGAGACATAAGTCGGCAGCATCTCGGCGATGGTCCAGGGTTGACGACCATACTCAGCGACAAACCAGCCAGCCTCGATGGCGATCCAGGGCAGCGGAATGCCGTACAGCAGCGCCTTGAGCAGCCACTTGCGCTCACCGATCTTGTGGCGGGTGCTGTCATAGAAGGCCAGACCGATCAGCACCAGCATCAGGATGCCGCAGGCAACCATGATGCGGAAGGCGAAGAACAGCGGCAGTACCTGCGGGATGGAGTCATCCACGGCAGCCTTGATCTGCTCGTCGGTGGCGTCGGTCACGTTGGGGGTGTAACGCTTGAGCAGCAGACCGTAGCCCAGATCCTGCTTCACTTCGTCGAAGCGGGCGCGGGTATCGTCGGACTTGTCACCGGATTGCAGCTTGGTCAGCAGGTCGTAGGCGGTCATGCCGTTGCGCACGCGCAGCTCATGCTCGCTCTTGAGATCCTTGAGACCAGTTACCTGACCGTCCAGGGAACGGGTGGCGATGATGCCGAGGGCATAGGGGATCTTGATGGCGTAGTCGGTGCGCATCTCCTCCTGGTTCGGGATCCCGAACAGGGTGAAGGATGCCGGAGCCGGCTCCGTGTTCCACTCGGCCTCGATGGCCGCCAGTTTCACCTTCTGCACTTCCCCGGTCTCGTAGCCGGACTCGTCACCCAGCACCAGCACGGAGAGGATGGAGGCCATGCCGAACGCGGCCGCGATGGCGAAGGAGCGACGAGCGAACGCCACATCACGATTCTTCAGCAGGTAATAGGAGGAGATCCCGAGCACGAACATGGCGCCCGTGGTATAGCCTGCCGCCACGGTGTGGACGAACTTGACCTGGGCAACCGGGTTGAACACCAGGTCGGCGAAGCTCACCATCTCCATGCGCATGGATTCGAAGTTGAACTCGGCACCCACCGGGTTCTGCATCCAGCCGTTGGCGACCAGGATCCACAGTGCGGAGAGGTTGGTCCCGAGCGCCACCAGCCAGGTAGCCGCCAGGTGCTGGCGCTTGCTGAGACGATCCCAACCGAAGAAGAACATACCGACGAAGGTGGACTCTAGGAAGAAGGCCATCAAACCTTCGATGGCCAGCGGGGCCCCGAAGATGTCGCCGACATAGTGGGAGTAGTAAGCCCAGTTGGTACCGAACTGAAACTCCATGGTGAGCCCGGTGGTAACCCCGAGGGCGAAGTTGATACCAAACAACTTGCCCCAGAACTTGGTCATGTCCCGGTACACTGTGTTGTTGGTCATCACATAGACAGACTCCATGATCGCCAGGATGAAGGCCATCCCCAGCGTCAAGGGTACAAACAGGAAGTGATAAAGGACCGTCGCAGCAAATTGGAACCGCGATAGGTCTACCACATGCTCAGCAATCATGATGTTTCCTCACCGATTATTGGCACGGCTATTTTAAGTTTTAAGGACAAAGCTTCCATTGGAAGTCCCCGAACGGTCGGTCACCCCTCGCGGACTGACCGGATTCGACTGCCACCACATTAACAACAAGGCAATATACAGGAACAAAAAAAGCTAATGTTTAACATCTAATAAACAATAACCAGGGTTCTATTCCCGCCTATAATGATCGCTGTTTTATATCACCTTTATTTGATTGAAATCAATGTAAAACCACCCTCAATACATGTTTTTTCAAGGTAACTTATAGGGCTTTTCCCATTAATTATGGGAGCTTCATCACAAAAAACGACAAGTCGTAAATAATTGATTTAAATCAATTTTATGACTCGCAAAAATAGTTTCAATTCTGTTAAACAAATACACACCCCCGGGAATAAAGCCTTCGCATCTCGATTATTTCAATAAATGGCCAGGCTCATCCAAAAATCAATTTAAACCCAGTAAAAACACATGTTTATGCGGATTGACACCCCCACCAAAAACATTAGTTTATCTAATCAAAAGCCCATAGATTTTCTTGTTTGCCCCACCCGGAAAGAGCTCCTACAATGCGCCTCGCAGTGAGGGCATACCTCTGAATACAGGCCGGTCATTCCGGGTTCCCGGTACGTATTCGATGAACATTTCGAACCTGTTTGTTGGGATTAATGATGAAAAAGTTTGTTGCCAAGACCATCCGTTACTACAAGCTTTCTTTCGTTCAACTCTATCAAATGAACCGACTCTGAAGCCTCGCGACGGCTCCTCTGTTTTTTCCCGACCGGTCTGCAGACGCGCTCACTGTCTGTGAACATCCATCCTGAATTGTCTTTGCCCACCGCCTGTGCCGTGGGCTTTTTTTTGCCCGCAAAACAAAAAGCCGCCTCAAGGGCGCAATGCTGTTCAGATAAGCACATTTTTGACTAATTATTCATAAATGCGACTTGAGTTGGGGGAGCAAGGCTGTTTCCAGTCGATGTTCCTTCAGCCTTTATCCAGCGTGGCTTGCAATAGAAAGAGGGAGGCATCATGCCTCCCTCATTTTTTAGCCCTGATACTACGTGGACTGGAACTCAAATTCTCTTAAGTGAACAGCATTGGCCTCAAGGGCGGCTTTTTGGTTCATATCGCAACGTCTACTAATCTGCCGGTCGTTCCAGGCCAAAGTGTGCGTAGGCTCTCTGAGTTGCGATCCGCCCTCTGGGTGTACGTTGCAGATAGCCTTGCTGGATCAGATAAGGTTCCAGCACGTCTTCTATGGTGTCCTTCTCCTCACCGATGGCGGCGGCCAGGTTGTCGAGCCCGACTGGCCCCCCCATAAACTTGTCGATGACGGCCAACAATAGCTTGCGATCCATGAAGTCGAAACCTTCGTTGTCCACGTCCAGCATGTCCATGGCTCGGGCCGCAATGGGTCCGTCAATTCGCCCGTCAGACTTCACCTGGGCAAAATCTCGTACCCGCCTTAACAAACGGTTAGCAATCCGCGGTGTCCCCCGGGAGCGACGGGCTACCTCGAGAGCGCCGTCTTCCGTCATGTCGAGCCCGAGGCAGCGGGCGCTGCGAGAGACGATGTCGGTCAGGTCCTTGACGTTGTAAAACTCGAGGCGCTGCACGATGCCAAACCGATCCCGCAGGGGGCTGGTGAGGGAGCCGGCCCGGGTGGTGGCACCGATCAGGGTGAAGGGAGGGAGATCGAGCTTGATGGAGCGGGCCGCTGGCCCCTCCCCTATCATGATGTCGAGCTGATAATCCTCCATGGCCGGATAGAGCACCTCCTCCACCACCGGGCTGAGACGGTGGATCTCGTCGATGAACAACACGTCGTTCGGTTCCAGGTTGGTGAGCAGTGCCGCCAGATCGCCGGCCTTCTCCAGCACGGGGCCGGAGGTGGTCTTGATGTTGACCCCCATCTCGTTGGCGACGATGTTGGCCAGCGTGGTCTTGCCAAGGCCGGGAGGCCCGAAGATCAGCAGATGATCGAGGGCCTCCCCGCGCTGGCGGGCGGCCTCGATGAAGATCTCCATCTGATCGCAGACATGATCCTGTCCGGTGTAATCGGCCAGCTTTCTGGGCCGGATGGCCCGATCGATGATCTCGTCCTCACGGGCGGCACCGGCCGAGATGAGGCGATCCGCTTCAATCATTGTCTACCTCACACCAGGCTGCGCAGGGATTCACGAATGATCTCCTCTACCGACATGCCGTCGGCGGCCACCTTGCTGACGATCTGGCAGGCCTGCTGCGGCTTGTAGCCGAGGGCCACCAGTGCACTGGCCGCCTCCTCGCTCGCATCCGGGGCACGCAGCGGGCTCTCTTTCGCGGGCAGGGTGATTTCGGCCGGGGAGAAGAGATCGTGGCTGACCCAGCCCTTGAGGCGGTCTTTCATCTCCACCACCAGGCGCTCGGCGGTCTTCTTGCCCACGCCGGGCAACTTGACCAGGGAGCTTATCTCCTCGCGCTCGACGCTCATCACAAACTGGGTGGCCGTCATGCCGGAGAGAATGGCCAGTGCCAGCTTGGGGCCGACCCCGTTGGTCTTGATCAGCTCGCGAAACAGCGCCCGCTCCTGCTTGTGGTTGAAGCCGTAGAGCAGCTGGGCATCTTCACGCACCACGAAGTGGGTGTGAATGACGGCCTCTTTCCCGAGTTCGGGCAGATCATAGAAGCAGCTCATGGGCATATGAACCTCATATCCCACCCCTCCGACTTCCAGCAACACCTCGGGGGGTTGCTTCTCGATGATGACGCCTCTCAAGCGACCGATCATGTTCTTTTCCTCGCCACGCAGACTCTCGCAAATTGGGTCATAGCATAAAGAATAACTGGATAAGTATCCAGCATAGGTCCATGCAGATCATGGGATGACCCGCTCTTCATACCCGTCCATTTCCCTCGTTGAGAACACTGTCTGTCACTTTATTTTCCATCGGGGATGGCACATCTTCGTCATTGATTGAACACTGAAATGGTCTTGTTCGGCACCAGGGAAGGCTTGAGTCATGAAAATCGTCACCACATCCAACCTCGGACTCACCATTCTACTCGGCTGCACCCTGGGCATGGGGGCGATCGGCTGGTATGGCAGCCAGCGGCTGGCTGATCTGCTCTCCTACGTCCTGGGTGCCGCCTGGCAGACGGCAGATGGTGCCATGGAGGGCTCCATCGAACTCGGCAACCAGTCGCTCTATATCCAGAAAATGCTCTCGGGGATCCCCCTCGACGCACCGGAACTGCAACGGGCAAAAGAAGCGGCCAGCGATGCCTTGCGCCGGGTGGAGCAAGGCGGGCTCATCGATGCGGCGGCCATTACCACACTGAAGCAGCATGAGCAGACCTATCAGCAAGAGCAGGCACAGCTGCTGACCCTCTATCGCACCTTCACAAGCACCGATGAGGCGCTGCGCGCCAGTTCTGAACGCATGTCACGCCTCTCGACCAGGCTGGAGGTGATCGGTGACGAGGCCGTCGAGAGCCTCACCCGCTCACCGGATCAGGCCATCAGCTGGAACGGCGGCCTCGCGACCCGCTGGCAGGCGGCCGATGGCGGCATGGAGGCCAACATCGGATTCCTGCGCCAGCTCTATGCGCTGGAGAAGATGCAGAGCGAAGGCCCCACTCCTGCCATCCAGGCCGAGCTGGCACAAGCCACCCGCTTCTATCAGGACGCGGTTGACGGCATGCTGGCAACCGGCCAGTTCGATGTGCCCGGCGACGGGGAGTTTGCAGGCCAAATGCTCTCCACCCAGTATCGTGCCCTGCAAGCCGACAATGCCCGCCTGATCCGTGAATGGACCACAGCCCTGAGCGCTTATCAGAACCAGCTGGCCCGTTACGAACACAGTGCCGACCAGCTCAGGCTGGCTCTGGTCGAGGTCGAGGCCCAGGGGGACGCCACCGTCGAGGATCAGGTTCACCAGCTCAACGCCATCATCGACTACACCAGGGGACTCATCCTGGGGGGCTTGCTGCTCAGCCTGCTGATCGTCACCTGCTGCGGCTTCTGGCTGGTACGCACCATTGTTCGTCCGCTACTCCAGGTCGACAAGCGCATGCAGGACATCGCCGCCGGGGAGGGAGATCTCAATGCCCGCATCAACCTCTCACGCGACGACGAGATTGGCTCCCTGGCCGGCAGCGTGGATCGCTTCATCGAGAAGCTGCAGAAGATGATCAGCGCCACCATGGACAACAACCAGCACATCAACCAGCACGTGCACACCTCGGTCAACCGGGTCCAGGCCATCAGCCAGAGCAGCCGCCAGACCGCAGCGCATGCCCAGGCGCTGCACCACGACAGCGAGCAGATGGTGCAGGTGGCCACCACCATCTCGGACAACTGCAACCTGGCGGCACACAACGCCAATGAGGTGCGCCAGCTCACCACGCAAAGCAGCCAGTATGTCTCCTCCGCCACCGCCGGCATGCAGCGGGTGGTCATGGAGGTGGGTGAATGTGCCACCGCCATCAACGCCCTCAAGGAGCAGGCAGGGCAGATTGGCCAGATCATCTCCACCATCAGCAATATCTCGGAGCAGACCAACCTGCTGGCACTCAATGCCGCCATCGAAGCCGCCCGGGCGGGCGAGATGGGGCGCGGTTTTGCCGTGGTGGCCGACGAGGTGCGCACCCTGGCCAATCGCACCGCCACCTCCAGTGCCGAGATAACGGACGTGATCAACAGCATCCAGCAGCAGACAGAGCAGGCCTATCTGATGATGCAACGCAACCTGAAAACCGTGGAATCGGGTATGGCGGACTCCGACAACACCAAGCAGATCCTGTTCAAGGTAGAAGAGGCCATCGATCAGCTCGCCGACATGGTGCAACAGGTGGCAGAGGCGACCAGCCAGCTCTCCCACACCCTGGGGCACACCACGGGCAAGGTTTCGGATATCAGCCTGCAGGCCCAGACGGGCGAACAGGAAGCCCAGGAGTGCCTGCAACTGGCCTCCTCCCTCCATCAGGCCAGCCAGCAGCAACAGCAGTTGCTGTCGCAATTTCGGGTCTAGTGCGGGCGGGGCAAGGCCCCCGCCCTCCCCCCAGCGCCGCTGAATTTAGCCCTTGGGCCGGGGGGCTTCGCCTGTTAAAATTCCGCACTTGAAATTTTCCAGGGCCAAGCGGCCCAAACTAGCGAAGGTCTACCGCGATGCGTACCAGCCAATATCTGCTTTCCACTCTCAAGGAAACCCCCTCCGACGCTGAAGTTGTCAGCCACCAGCTGATGCTGCGCGCCGGGATGATCCGCAAACTCGCTTCCGGCATGTACGCCTGGCTGCCGACCGGCCTGCGGGTCCTGAAGAAGATTGAAAACATCGTCCGCGAAGAGATGAACAATGCGGGTGCCGTCGAAGTGTCCATGCCGGTGGTACAGCCCGCCGAGCTGTGGCAGGAGTCCGGCCGCTGGGATGACTACGGCCCCGAGCTGTGCCGCCTGACCGACCGTCACAACCGCCCCTTCGTGCTGGGGCCGACCCACGAAGAGGTGATCACCGCGCTGGTCCGTTACGAAGTGAACAGCTACAAGCAACTGCCGCTGAATCTGTACCAGATCCAGACCAAGTTCCGCGATGAAGTGCGCCCCCGTTTCGGCGTGATGCGTGGCCGCGAATTCCTGATGAAGGATGCCTACTCCTTCCACATCGACAAGGCCTCCCTGGTCGATACCTATGAGAAGATGCACGCGGCCTACTGCACCGCCTTCACTCGCATGGGTCTGAACTTCCGCCCGGTGCAGGCCGATACCGGCTCCATCGGGGGCACCGGCTCCCACGAATTCCAGGTGCTGGCCGAGAGCGGTGAAGACTTGATCGCCTTCTCCGATACATCCGATTACGCCGCCAACATCGAGATGGCCGAAGCCCTGGCACCGGCTGGCGAGCGCGCTGCCGCAACCAAAGCCCTGACCAAGGTGGCCACCCCGGCCGTCCACACCATCGACGAAGTGGCCGCTTTCCTGAACGTGGCGCCGACCGCCATCGCCAAGACCCTGCTGGTACTGGCCGAGGAAGACGAGCACGGCAAACAGGCCGTCATCGCCCTGGTATTGCGTGGCGACCACGAGCTGAACGAAATCAAGGCTGAGAAGCTTTCTGGCGTGGCTAACCCGCTGACCTTCGCCAATGACGAGCAGATCAAAGCGGCCGCCGGTTGCGATGCAGGCTCCATCGGCCCGGTCGGCTTTGCCGGTCGCATCATCGTCGATCGCAGCGCCGCCCATCTGAGCGATTTTGTTTGCGGCGCCAACGAGACCGGTTTCCACCTGACCGGTGCCAACTGGGATCGCGACATCACCTCTTTTGAGGTTGCCGACCTGCGCAACGTGGTAGAAGGCGACCCGAGCCCGTGCGGCCAGGGCAAGCTGCTGCTCAAGCGCGGTATCGAAGTGGGCCACATCTTCCAGCTGGGTACCAAGTACTCCGAAGCGATGAAGGCGAGCGTGCTGAACGAAGGCGGCAAGTCCGTCACCATGGAGATGGGTTGCTACGGTATCGGGGTTTCCCGTCTGGTGGCTGCCGCCATCGAGCAGAACAACGACCAGTACGGCATCATCTGGCCGGACGCCATCGCCCCGTTCGAAGTGGCCATCGTGCCGATGAACATGCACAAGTCCGAGCGCGTGGCCGAGCAGGCACAGCAGTTCTACGCCGAGCTCAAAGCCGCCGGGGTGGACGTGCTGTTTGACGACCGCAAGGAGCGCCCGGGGGTGATGTTCGCCGACATGGAGCTGATCGGTGTGCCCCACGCCATCGTCATCGGTGACCGTGGTCTCGACAACGGCGTGGTGGAGTACAAGTGCCGCCGCTCCGGCGAGAAGCAGGAAGTGGCGATCAAAGAGATCGTTGCCCTGCTCAAGGCCAAGCTGGGTCGCTGATAACGCGACATACCGCCTTTCGCTTTTCATAGGAAAGCCCCGAGTGCCACGGCACTCGGGGCTTTTTATATGGCTCTCAGCCATGATGTACAAAAATGCGTCTCCAGCGTGAACCAATGAGATAACTGCATTGCCCTGTACACGGCACGGCTGATTTCCTAGACTGGCGCTCTTTACCCAGCTTGCCCGATAAGTTATGTCCATCGCCTCAGCCAATACCGTTGTCGTGCTCGACTTCGAGACCACAGGGCTTTCACCCGGACAAGGGGATAGAGCCATCGAGATCGGTGCCGTCAGAATCAAGGATGGTTATATCAGTGAGCGTTTCTCGGCATTGATGAATCCGGGCTTCAACGTGAGCAGCTTCATCGAGCAATATACCGGGATCAGCAATGCCATGCTGAAACAGGCTCCCCCCTGTAACGAGGTGATGGCGGATTTCGTCGACTTTATCGGTGATGACAATCTGGTCGCCCACAACGCCTCCTTCGACAAGCGCTTTCTGGATGCGGAAATAGAGCGATTGCCGGCGCAATACCGCGGCCAGTTCGCCTGTTCCCTGCTGCTATCAAGGCGCCTGTTTCCCGATGCCCCGGATCACAAGCTGGGTACCCTGGTGCAATACCGGAGCCTGCCCAATGACGGGGTGTTTCACCGTGCCCTGGCGGATGCCGAGGTGACGGCCCACCTCTGGCTTGCCTTGTTGGAAGAGTTGGCGTGTCGGCATGGCATCATCGACCCGGATTTTGAATGGCTGCTGACCCTTGGCAAGAAGCCAAAACAGGTGATTCCATCCTTCCTGCGGGAATATGCGACTCGGAAATAATATGTGCCGACATGCATCATCAATCATTCATGCCATGTCGGCACTGAATTTACCCGCCTTCACATCCATGATGGCCCGGCGTAAAGAGAGGCAGGCAAGCAGATAATTTAGCACTGCACATCAATGAAAAAGCGCGCCAAATGGCGCGCCTTTTGTTTCTGCTCTGCTGGGCGGCAAGGGCCGGAGCCCACTATCTCAACTATTGCGACCGATAAAGAGATCGGTCACATGGCAGCTGCTTCTCGCGGCCAGCGCATCCAGCATGTAGGCTGCCGCGTCTTCCGGCGTCATGAAACCACTCGAATCCACGTGATCCGAATTCTCCCAGAACTCGCTGCGGATCCCGCTCGGATAGAGGTTCACCAGTCGCAGGGGAGCACTCTTCAGCTCGGCCCGCAAGGATTCGAGAAAGCCGCGCATGCCCCATTTGGAGGCGCAATAGAGGCTCTCGTTGGCCTTGCCGGTCTGGGCGGCGGAGGAGAGCACATTCGCCAGCACGCCGCCCTTGTCGCCGATGAGGCGCACCGTCTGCTGGGCCACCAGTATGGTGGAGATGAGATTGCTCTCCACCACCCGGCGGATCTGCTCGGCGGTGTAGACACCCACCGGGCCGAACTCGCCGACACCGGCACAGTGGATCACCATGTCGGGCAGGCCGCACCACTCCACCGCAGCGGCAAAGGCGACATCCACCTCTTCGTGGTGTGCGAGATCGGCGGCAATGCCGATCACCGCCTTGCCGAGCAGCTCTTCCTGCTCCTGCAGTTTCTGGTAACGGCGACCCATCATGGAAACCTGATGGCCGCGTTCAACCAGCCCTATGGTCAGGGCGCGGCCCAGTCCGG
Organism: Aeromonas sp. QDB56; assembly: GCF_027705505.1. NCBI lineage: Bacteria > Pseudomonadati > Pseudomonadota > Gammaproteobacteria > Aeromonadales > Aeromonadaceae > Aeromonas > Aeromonas sp. QDB56. Next base: position 16,616 of record NZ_JAPDBZ010000006.1, on the reverse strand, counting down.
ACCCCGCGCCAGTCACTATGATGTGGCCCATGTGTGCTCCTCAGGGAGATCAGAAGGTGAATTCACCACCGATGAACCAGCCGTCGATGGTCTGATCGACACGATCGAAGTCCATCTCGGCCTCACGCCAGCCGGCGCGGATCTTGAGCGGCACGGAAGAGAACTTGTAGGAGCCGCCCAGACGGTAGTCGTAGTTGTCGGCATCCTGCACGCGGGCATCACCGAAGGCGGCAAAGCCGGTCCCCGGGATGCGCACTTCGGCGCCGGTGTAGGCCATCAGCACATCCTTGTCATAGGAGTAGTGCTGGGTGTTGAAATCACCGTCGTAGCGACGACCGGTCAGACCCAGATCGATCTGGAACAGATCGTTGTTGAACAGGCGATAGTAGAGGCTCAGGTCGTAAGCCAGCAGATCGTTGTTGAAGCTGCCGCCGCTGCTGCTGAAGTCGGACATTTCGAACTTGGCGTTGGGCAGCAGCAGGATGCCGTGCTCCAGTTGCAGGTAGCCGCTCCAGTTGTAGTTCTCGTCGTAGCTGCCATCGGCACCCACGCTGCTGACCTGGCCACTTCCCTGGGCATTCCACAGATCGGCACCCGCCGCAAAACGCCAGTCATTGGCGGCCATGGCCCCATGGCTGAGCAGAGCCATCACAGTGCCGGCAATCAGGGTCTTCTTCATCACTTCGCTCCATTTTGGACTGGAAAGGCCATCATTTTACCCGCTGGGCAAGGAATACCTAGAGTAAAAAGCTGAACAAGCGTCCATAAATGTCAGTGCTTCATCCCTTTCATGGGTTCGACCGGCTTCACGGGCAGGCTCAGTGACAGCGTCTGCCCATCGTCCAGGGTCAGGGTCAGCGGGAAGGGCGTGCCCTGGGACAGGGTATGGATGTCGAACAACATGATGTGCAGGCTGCCGGGCTTGAGCACGGCCTCCCCCTTGGCCGGGATCTCGATGCTCTCCACCTGGCGCATCTTCATGACGCCGTTCTCGTGCAAATGGGTGTGCAGCTCGACACGGCCCGCCTCAGGGGACGCTCCCGCCACCAGTTTCACCGGTTTGTCCCCATCGTTCCTGAGCACCATGAACGCCGCCGTGTTCGGCGAGCCAGGGGGCAGCAGGCGCACATAACCATCGACCGCGTCGACCTTGGCCAGGGCCGGGGCGGCCAGAAGCAGTGCCATGGTGGAATAAAACGCACGTTTAAACATGGTTGAAATCCTTTTATGATGTTGTTAAACGAGACAAAGCTTACCCCTGTGGCAAGCTTTTGACAGCCCCCGACAACAAGGATTCAGACATGGCCCTCACAATTCTGGCCGAACAGCAGGACGGCTTGCTCACCCTGACCTTCAATCGACCGGAAAAGCGCAATGCCCTCAACACGGAAACGTATCTGGCGCTGACCGACGCACTGCGCCAGGCCGCCCGGGACGAAGAGGTCCATGTGCTGCTGTTGCAGGGCCAGGCGGAGTGCTTCACCGCCGGCAACGATCTGGCCGACTTTGTTGGCAAGCACGCCCTTGAGCCGGACGACCCCATCCTGCAATTTCTGCACACCCTGGCCGACTTCCCCAAACCGGTGATCGCCGCCGTGGGCGGCCCGGCAGTCGGCATCGGCACTACCCTGCTGCTGCACTGCGACCTGGTCTATCTGGGTGACAACGCCCGGCTGCAACTGCCTTTCGTCGAGCTGGGACTGGTGCCGGAGTTTGCCGCCAGCCTGCTGCTGCCACGCGCCGTCGGTCACCTCAAGACGGCGGAGCTGTTGCTGCTGGCAGAGGCCATCGATGGGGAAGAGGCGCTGCGTCTCGGGCTCGCCAACCGGGTGCTGGCCCCGGCGGACCTGCTCCCCTTCGCTCGGGAGCAGGGACTGAAACTGGCGGCCAAGCCGCCGATGGCGCTCCAGAAGAGCAAGGCGCTGCTCAAGCAGGAGCTCAAACAGGCGGTGCATTTCGTCATCGACCTGGAAGCGCGCGCCTTCGCCCAGGCCCTCCAAGGGGAAGAGGCGCAAAGCCGCATCGCCAGCAAGCTGCAAAAACGGCGCTGAACTCAGTTGAGACGGAACCGGCCTATCAGCTCGCAGCCCTGAACCCTGTCCTGCACCTGGATAAGCCGGGCAATCTCCGGATTGGGGTGGCGCTTCAAGAAGGAGAGCAGGGCGGCGCGGCAGCAGCCCAGCTCACTGATGAGGGATTCGCACGCCCGGTTGGGGCACTGGGGCACCAGGGCGGTGACCAGCTCGGAGGCGAGCTTGAGGTAGCGCAGTTCATAGGCGGGCTCTTCCATGGCACGCCAGAAATCGGCCATGCGGTGACAGGTGGCGACCCGCATGCTGGCCAGTTCGTCCAGATCCCCGGAGGCCAGCTCATACACTTCCCCCAGGGCCTGCTGATAGAGGCAGATCGCCGTGCCCAGAGCCCCCATGCCAAGGGCGTTCTCCGCCTCCAGCATGTAGCGTTGCCAGTTCTGATGTTCCATGTTCCTCTCCTTTGCCGACACGAGTGGAGTTTGTATCATGGCCAATCGAGAACAAATATCAACCAGACCCTTTGTGCAGGATCCCTCAACCCGCTGTTCTGGGCTGATTGACGCGACACTGCTTGCCGGGGTAACCAGGCAGATCCGACGCCTTGCTGCTGCACGCCAGCCGTTTGGCTTCGGCGAGGCGATCTGCAAGGTTGACCTCATCGATCGGCTGCCAGGCCATCTGCTGGCCGAGCCAGCTGGCCCAGGCAAACTCGACGAAGTAGACCTGATCCTTCTTGCTGAAGTAGCCCGCATCCTGCAACAGCCCCGCCAGGGTGCGGTAGGGGTAATCCGGCAATTCACCGATATGGCCGGGCAACTGCTCGGGAGTCAGGGGTTGACCCCGTTCATCCTTGAGCCAGGCCCAGTGGTTGTTCTGCATCTGGCTCCAGAAATTGGCCCTGTCCTGCAACCGTGCAATCACCTTGACCCTGACCTGCTTCACCCCCTGCTGCCACAGCGCCTTGGTCAGGTGGTGCCTGTCCACCAGCCAGTAACCCCCATCCGGCGCGATGACGATGGGGATCTCTTTCTTTTTCATCAGCTTGTCGAGCTGCTTCTCGCTCTTGTCCGCCAGCTCCCGGGCTGTGGTATCCACCTGCAACTGACCGACGCCGCCCTGGGTGGGGTGCAGCGCCTCTATGTTCACTTCGCACCAGCTTCCCACCGAGCTGCTCTTCTCGCACGGGGACAACGCCCAGGCGCCCTGGCTCAGCACGCAGGCCAACAAGATCCATGCTCTCATCACTCTCTCCTTTTCCTGGCGCTCACGGCGCCCCCTCGTTGACAGCCGCATCGGATATCATGGGACTCATGCTGGCGGTCTGACCAGCAAAGGGGATATCATGATTTCCCATCTGCCGGCGATGCATTCTCGCCGAGTTTTCTCCCCGCTTCACACATTTTGAAGGATTCACCATGAAAGGATGGAGCCCCCTGCTGGTCCTGCTGGGCTGTGCCTGCGTCCAGGCCGCCGATGTGCCGCCCGGTACCCCACTCGCCGCCGAACAGGCCGTCGTCCGTCATCTCAAGGATGAACCGGCGAGCCTGAGCCCTCTCAAGCTGGTGGGACTGCCGGAGCTGCAGGTCCTCAGAGACCTTTACGAGGGGCTGCTGACCCAGGGGCCGGACGGCAAGGTGCTGCCCGGGGTGGCCGCGAGCTGGGAGAACAAGGACAACCGGCAGTTCACATTCCATCTGAGGCAGGATGCCCGCTGGTCCAACGGCGACCCCGTGCGCGCCGCCGACTTCGTCTATGGTTGGCGCAAGCTGGTTGACCCCAGAGAAGCCGCCACTTTCGCCTGGTTCGCCCAGCTCGCTCGCTTCGACAAGGTGGACGACATAGTGGCAGGCAGGCTGGCCCCCGATGCGCTCGGGGTGGAGGCCGTCGATGACCATACCCTGAAGGTGACCCTCTCCCAGCCGGTGCCCTATTTCCTGAGCCTGCTGACCCACCCCAGCCTGTCGCCCCTGCACCAGGCCAGCATGGAGCAATATGGCAACCAGTGGACCCAGCCCGGCAAGCTGGTGGGCAACGGCGCCTTCGTGTTGAGTCACCGGGTGGTGAACGAGAAACTGGAGCTGACGCCCAATCCCTACTACTGGGATCGCGCCCACACGGTACTGACCCGCGTCACCTTCGTGCCCATCAACCAGGAGAGCGCGGCCACCCACAGCTATCTGGCCGGGGATCTGCACATCACCGAATCCTTCCCCAAGGAGCAGTACCAGAGCCTGATGGCCCAGATCCCGGGGGAGGTCTATACCCCGGAACAGCTCGGCACCTACTACTACGCCTTCAACACCCAGCGCCCGCCCCTCAATGATGTGCGGGTGCGCCAGGCGCTCTCCTACACCATCGACAGGGGCCTGATTGCCGACAAGGTGCTGGGCACCGGGGAGAAACCGGCCTACCACTTCACCCCGGACGTGACCGCCGGCTTCGACCCCAAGCCCAATCTGCTCTCCACCAGCAGCCAGCAGGCGCTGGACGAGCGTGCCAGAGCCCTGCTGAAAGAAGCGGGCTACGGCCCAAGCAATCCCCTCAAGCTGACCCTGCTCTACAACACGGCGGAAATTCACAAGAAGATGGCGCTGGCCATCGCCAACCTGTGGAAACAGAAGCTGGGGGCCCGGGTCGAGCTCACCAACCAGGAGTGGAAAACCTATCTCGACAGCCGTCAAAGCGGCCAGTTCGAGGTGATCCGCTCTTCCTGGGTCGCCGATTACAACGACCCCTCCGCCTTCCTCGGGCTCTGGGGATCGGGCCACAGCGGCAACATGGCCCGGTTCGCCAACCCGGCTTACGACAAGCTGCTGGCGCAGGCGGCCAACAGTCAGGATCCCGCAGAGCGGGCCCGCCTGTTTGATGAGGCCGAGGCCATCTTGCAGAAGGAGGCCCCCATCGCCCCCATCTACCAGTACACCAATGCCCGGCTCATCAAGCCCTGGCTCAAGGGGTATCCCATCAACAACCCGGAAGACGTGGCCTACAGCCGTCAGCTCTACCTCGTCAAACACTGAGTCCGGGGAGGGGTCGGGACATCTGACCCCTCCTGGCACTGTTCCTGTTCAAGTTCCCGGCATAAAATGCCGCCTCTTTTCATTCATCAACCCCGTGATCCGATCCTGCCATGCGTGCTCTGCTCCTGATTGCCCTGTTTGTTGCCCTTCCCGCCAAGGCCGCCGATGAAACCGAATGCCGCCAGGCCTTCCTCGAATGGATGTTGAGCCAGCAGAAGCAGTTCAGCGACCGCAAGGCCAGCAAGATGGAGCGGCGCAATGCCGAACGAGCCATCGATCAGGCCCGGGATGCCTTCGCCAAGCAGGAGAGTTTCTGCCAGGCCATGGCCTGGGTCGCCAGCGCAGAAGACAATGCCCCCCGCTTCAAGCCGAGGACGGGGGAGATCCACGACTTCACTCCCCGCGGCTGAGCCGCCATCTACGACTTTTTTCAGCCTTTCCCGTGTTGATTTATTGACCCAAGCCAAGGTGGTGTAACAGTCCGCATCTACAATGACGCCGTAACAATCACAAAAATAAAAAATAACTTTATCAGTTACTTGGCTCATTCAGGATGCGCACATGACCACAACCCGGCACGAAGGGGAGATCCGTTTCCCCGATCACATCTCACTGATCTCGACCACGGATCCCGCCAGTCACATCACTTATGCCAACCAGCACTTTTGCGATGTGGCGGGCTACAGCGCGACCGAAATGGAAGGGGAGCCCCACAATCTGGTCCGCCACCCCGACATGCCCAAGGCCGCGTTCGCCGACATGTGGCGCCGCCTGCAACAAGGCAAGAGCTGGATGGGGCTGGTAAAGAACCGCGCCAAGAGTGGTCAGTTCTACTGGGTCAACGCCTACGTCACGCCGATCCTCAACGATCAGCAGCAGATCATCGAATACCAGTCTGTCCGCACCCGTCCCCAGGATCACGACATCGCCTGGGCAGAGCAGCTCTATGCCCGGATCCGTGACGGCAAGGCACTGCCCTGGCTGACCCGGCTGACCCTGGAGCCGGGGCAGCTGTGTCTGCTGCTCTCTGGCACCGCCCTGCTCGGCATGGGGGCCAGTCTGGTCACCGGCCAGCCGGGGTGGGGAGTCATCACCCTGCTCTGCTTGCTGGCCCAGATGGGGCATGGCTGGCATCTGCAACGGCGGCTGGCCAGGCTGCTGGCCACGGCGGGCGAGGAGCAGGGCAGCGCCCTTTGCCAGGTACTCTATGCCAGGCGTCAGGACAGCCTGGCCGCCCTTGAACTGCTGCTGCGCATGAAGAAGGCGGAGCTGCGCGCCGTGGCGGGTCGCAGCGCGGACACCAACCAGCAGATCCTGCAGGCGGCGGAGGATGACAGGGGGCATATCCAGACCATAGACACTCACCTGCAACAGCAGCGGGCCCAGAGCGAGCAACTGGCGGCGGCCATCACCCAGATGAGCCAGTCCATCCGCGATGTGGCTGACAATGCCCACCAGGCCAATGCGCTGGTGGGCGAGGTCCAGCAGGTGTCCGCCAGTGGCCAGCAGGCGCTGGCCACAACCCGGGATTCGGTCGACAGGCTTCATCAGGAGCTGGACGCCAGCCAGGGCGTGCTGGCGCGCCTGACCCAGGACAGCCAGAAGATCAACGGCATTCTGGAGGTGATCGGGCAGATTGCGGATCAGACCAACCTGCTCTCCCTCAATGCGGCCATCGAGGCGGCACGGGCCGGTGAACAGGGGCGCGGCTTTGCGGTGGTGGCCGACGAGATACGGGCCCTGGCCCAGAAAACCCGCAGCTCCACCGGCGAGATAAGCGACATGATAGGGGCGCTGCAACAGAGCACCCGGCAACTGTCCGATGGCATGGAGCAGGGGGCCCAGACATCAGTGCTCTGCCAGCAGCACATGGGGGCCACCGCCGAGGTGCTCGACCAGATCAACCGGATGCTGGCCCGGGTGACCCACACCAGCGACGAGATAGCCCAGGCGGTGAGCCAGCAGGCGGATGTCACCAGCACCCTGGATCAGGGGATCCACCAGATCCACCAACTGGCGAGCCACACCGCGGACAACAGCCGTCAGGCCCTTGATGGCATCACCCTGCTGGTGGAGCGGCTGCAAAACCTCTCCCGCCTGATCAACCAGTTCCACGACTGACCCCCTTGCCGTGTAGTTTGGCGCGCCCCCGGGCGCGCTGCCGATCTCTCCTCTCCTTCACGACGACAGGCTCCCGCCGGGGGCAAGAAGTCCGTCTCAGGATTTGCCCTTGAACTGCTTGATGCTGCGCTTGCCCTGGGTGCGACGGTTCGCCTGCTTGTCTCTTGGCGCCCGTTTGCTCTCCCCGCTGGCGGGTTTGTCGGTCACCGGAAAACCTGCCAGCGCCGCCAGGGGCAGGGGCCGACCGGTCAGGGCCCGGATCCCCTCGAGCGCCTCCCCATCCCCGTGACAGGTAAGGGAGATGGCCAGACCGCTCTGTCCGGCACGGGCGGTACGACCGATACGATGCACGTAGACGGGCGCATGGTCCGGCAGATCCAGATTGATCACCACGGGCAATGCCTCCACGTGGATACCGCGCGCCATCAGGTCCGTGGCCACCAGCACCCGCACCCTGCCCTCCTTGAAATCCGCCAGCGCCTGCTCCCGCACGGCCTGATCCTTGTTTCCGTGCAGGGCTGCCACCGTCATGCCAGCCCTGGCGAGTTTCTTGGCCACCCCGTCCGCGTCGTCCCTGGCACTGATGAAGACCAGCACCTGGGGCCACTCTCCGGCCTCCAGCAGGGCGATCAGCGCAGGCACCTTGCTGCTCCTGTTGACCAGATAGAGCCGCTCCTCGATGTCGCTCACCAGGCTGTTGAGCGGCTCGGCCTCGATGCGCACCGGATCCTGCAGCAGGCCCGAGGCCAGGCTCTCCAGCTCGACCGGCAAGGTGGCGGAGAAGAGCATCTGCTGCCGCGCCTCCGGCATTGCCTTCATCAGCCACTGGATATCGGGCCAGAACCCCATCTCCAGCAGGCGATCCGCCTCATCCAGCACCAGCATGCGCAGGGCACCCAGTCCCAGCGTCTGCTGGGCCAGCAAGTCCCGTAACCGTCCGGGGGTCGCCACCAGCAGTTGGGGGCCAAGAGCCAGTTCCCGCTCCTGCCACTCCTGGGCCACCCCGCCACACAGGGTCAGAAGGCGCACCCCCAACCCGTCGGCAATCTCCTGCAGGGCGGCGCTCACCTGGCTTGCCAGCTCCCGGGTGGGGACCAGTACCAATCCCTGTACCCGGTCACTGGCTGCGTCCAGCCTCTGCAGCAGCGGCAGGCCGAATGCCAGGGTCTTGCCACTGCCGGTCCTGGCCAGGGCAAGCAGATCCCGTCCTGACAAGGCTGCAGGAATGGCTAGCTGCTGAATGGGGGTCGGTTTTTCCAGCGCGGCGGGCAGCAGGGGCAACAGGGCGGGGTCAAGGGCGAGTTCGTCAAACGTCATGGGGATCGCAGATACAGGCTGAACGAGGATGTGGAGGCGAAGTCTAGCCAGACCCACCCCATAAGTAAAAGGTTCGGGAGCGCAATAAAAACGGCCTGCCCCGTGTGAACGGGGCAGGCCGTCAGGCAATCAGCCTGTGGCGCGACTTACAGAACGGCCAGGGCGGCGGCGTAGTTCGGCTCGTCGGCGACTTCGGCCACCAGCTCGCTGTGCAGCACCTTGTCGTGCTCATCCAGTACCACGATGGCACGGGCAGCCAGACCCACCAGCGGGCCGGAGGAGAAGGCCACGCCGTAGTCCTGCAGGAAGGAGACACCACGCAGGGTGGAGAGGTTCACCACCTTGTCCAGACCCTCGGCGCCGCAGAAACGGGCCTGGGCGAACGGCAGGTCGGCAGAGATGCACAGCACGACGGTGTTGTTCAGGGCGCTTGCCTGCTCGTTGAACTTGCGCACGGAAGTGGCGCAGGTCGGGGTGTCGACGCTCGGGAAGATGTTCAGGATCTTGCGCTTGCCGGCGAAGGTCGCCAGGGTCGCATCGGACAGATCGCCAGCAACCAGGGAGAAGGGCTTGGCCTGCTCACCGGCAACGGGGAAGTGGCCGGAGACGGAGACGGGGTTGCCTTGCAGGGTGACGGTATTGCTCATGTTAGGTCCTTGATGATTGATGTGGGATCCAGGGTCCCCAGTATAGGCCCGCCACGGGATGACAAACACCCGCTAATGAAAGCAATGCTGTTCAGATAAGCACATTTTTGACTAATTATTCATAAATGCGACTTGAGTTGGGGGAGCAAGGCTGTTTCCAGTCGATGTTCCTTCAGCCTTTATCCAGCGTGGCTTGCAATAGAAAGAGGGAGGCATCATGCCTCCCTCATTTTTTAGCCCTGATACTACGTGGACTGGAACTCAAATTCTCTTAAGTGAACAGCATTGCGCTAATGAAAGGGATTTGGCATCCCTTTGCATCCCTCCTGCTCCAGAGGCAGATCAGCGGCCACTGTCATGGCCCCGGACAAAGAGAAGAAGAGGACTTGACCTTGGACTTTACACCAAGGTTTACACTCGGCTCAGTCATCCAGGATCCCGCAGGGGCGGGATCCCTCAAGAGGAACGCATCATGAGCAAATCCTGCTGCAGCCATCAACACGCCGCTGCCCCCATCAAGGCCGTCAGCAAGGCCGCCACCCCACAGGCCGGGCACAGCCACACCAGCCACTGCTGCGACAACGCGACACAGGCCAGTGGTGTCGCCAACCCGACCCGCCACGATCATCAGGGGCAAAGTGGCGCAGACGGCCCGGGAGATGAAGAGCCCCCCAGAGGCGCTTGCACCACCGACACAGCCCACGACCACGATCACGATCATCATGAGCAGGGGCACGCCCACACGGCCGCCGCGACCGAGCCGCCGCTGGCTACCCCCGAGCAGAACAGCCGCCGCCATAGCTGGCAGGTGCTGGGCATGGATTGTCCCAGCTGTGCACGCAAGATAGAGACCGCCGTCAGCCGGGTGGAGGGCGTACAACAGGCTCGGGTGCTGTTTGCCACCGAGAAGCTGGTGGTGGATCTGGCCCCCGGCCTCTCCCCCGATCCCGTCACCGCCGCCGTGCTGGCCGCCGGCTTCCAGCTCAAAGGGGGAGCTCAGAACACGGCTCGCAGCGAACCAGGCCGCAGCCCGCAGATGCAGAGGGTCAACAACCTGCTCACCAAGTATTGGCAGCCCCTGTCGCTCGCCGGATTGATGGGGATGGCGGCCCTGCTGCCGAACCAGCTCGGTCAGCCGCTCTTTACCCTGGCCACCCTCTGGGGGCTGTGGCCCATCTCCCGCAAGGCGTGGGCGCTGACCAAGAGCGGCTCCCCCTTCGCCATCGAGACCCTGATGACGGTCGCCGCCGTGGGGGCCCTGTTCCTCGGTGAAACCGCCGAAGCGGCCATGGTGCTGCTGCTGTTCATGCTGGGGGAACATCTGGAGGCCTACGCCGCCGGCCGCGCCCGCGCCGGGGTCACCGCCCTGATGGCGCTGGTGCCCGACAAGGCGCTGCGCATCCGCACCACTGCCGAGGGCGAGGTACGGGAAGAAGTCGCTGCCGACCAGCTGCGCCCCGGTGACATCATCGAAATCGCCCCGGGTGCCCGCCTGGCCGCCGATGCCCGCCTGCTCGACCCCCTCGGCGCCTTTGACGAGAGCGCCCTGACCGGCGAATCCATCCCGGTGGAGCGCCGCCGGGGTGACAAGGTCCCCGCCGGCAGTCTGGCGGCGGATCGGGTGCTGCGCCTTGAGGTGGTATCAGAGCCCGGCAACAACGCCATCGACCGCATCCTGCACCTCATCGAGGAGGCCGAGACCCAGCGCGCCCCCATCGAGCGTTTCATCGATCGCTTCAGTCGCTGGTATACCCCGGCCATGATGCTGGTCGCCCTGCTGGTGGTGCTGGTACCGCCGCTCGCCTTCGGCCAGATCTGGGACGAGTGGGTCTATCGCGGGCTGGCGCTGCTGCTGATCGGTTGCCCCTGCGCCCTGGTCATCTCCACCCCGGCGGCGGTCACCTCGGCACTGGCGGCAGCCACCCGGCAGGGTGCCCTCATCAAGGGGGGCGCCGCGCTGGAGCGCCTCGCCCACATCGATACCGTGGCCTTTGACAAGACCGGCACCCTGACCCTGGGCAAGCCGCAGCTGACCGAACTGGTGAGCCTCAATGGCCAGCCAGAGGCCGACCTGCTGGCGCTGGCGGCGGCCATCGAGCAGGGCTCCCACCACCCGCTGGCCCGCGCCGTGGTGACGGCGGCCAGCGAACGGGGCCTCAGCCTCGCCGCGGCCCAGGAGCTGCGCGCCCTGCCCGGCATGGGGGTAGAGGGTCGCATCGACGGAGTCCTCTGGCAGCTGCTGGCACCGAGCCGGGTCGCCACCCTGGATGCGGCGATGCTGGCCCGGGTCGCCACCCTGGAGCAGCAAGGCAAGACAGTGGTGGTGCTCGGTCAGCCCAACGCCGCCCCGGCCGCCCTGCTGGCCCTGCGCGACCAGATCCGCCCCGAGGCGGCTGCGGCGCTGCAGGAGCTCAACCAGCTCGGCCTGCAGAGCATCATGCTGACCGGCGACAACCCCCGCGCCGCCGAGGCGATCGCCGGCGAGCTCGGCATGGGCTGGCGCGCCGGCCTGCTGCCGGAGGGCAAGGTCGATGAAATCGCCAAGCTCGGCCTCAGCCAGAAGGTCGCGATGATCGGCGACGGCATCAACGATGCACCGGCCATGAAGCGGGCCAGCATCGGCATCGCCATGGGAGGCGGCACCGACGTGGCGCTGGAGACCGCCGATGCGGCGCTGACCCACAACCAGCTCGGCGGGGTCGCCGCCATGATCCGGCTCTCCCGCGCGGCACTGGCCAACATCCACCAGAACATCGCGCTGGCGCTGGGGCTCAAGGCCATCTTCCTGGTCACCAGCCTGCTCGGCATCACCGGCCTGTGGATTGCGGTGCTGGCCGACACCGGCGCCACCGCCCTGGTCACCGCCAACGCCCTGCGCCTGCTGCGAAAACGCTAGGCCGGCCGTAAACTGAACAACCAACAGCCGCTCCAACGGGGCGGCTTTTTTATTGCCTCGCCCACGAGCAAAGAAAAAGCGCGGCTGCCGGTCGGCAGTCGCGCTTTGCTTACTCTCTCGGTGTTATCCCGCCCTTGGCGAGGCGGAATTCAACCCGGGGCTGCCGAGCCAGCCCCGGGCTCGATGGGAAAGACTTACTTGGCGCTGCACTCCTGGATGATGACGCTGCCCACCTCGCCGGAAGTCTGGGTCGGGTCAACCTTCACCAGGAAGCTCCACAGACCCTGTTCCAGCGTGATGCTGTTGTTGCCCATGCCACCGTCGCCGTGCTGGAGCGGGTAAACCTGCTCGGGCTCCAGTGCGATCAGGGTGCCACCGGCATCCTTCACGAAGAACTGCTTGCTCCAGTTGCCATCGTCGTTGGCAAACTTGAAGTCAAAGCTGCCCGCGTAGTTGAAGGCGGCCTGATAGATGGCGAGGTTACCTTCCATCCCCTTGTAGCTCAGCTGGTAGGCCGGCTGGGCGTTCCAGTCGCTCAGACTGCCGCGCACATAGAGCGGGAAGCCGAGCGGATTGCCCGCGACGGTATCCAGCACCTTGCAGCTCTGCGCCGGTTCGGTGTAGCTGACACTCAGGGTGGGCTTGTCCTTGTTCATGGCGGTGAAGACAAACTTGTAGGTGCCAGCCTTCTCCACGTTGAACGGCAGATCCCCGCCATTGGCACAGAGCGTATTGACCTGGCCGGTCGCAAGCTGGTCGGTATCGCTGCACTTGCCGTAATTGACGGGGCCGCTCCACTCGTTGCCAGCGATCTTCACCTGGGTCGACCCCAGCTGATCCGCCGTCACCTCGGTGGTGAACTCATAGGTGAAATTGCCACTGAAGTTCATCTTGTTGACCGGATCCCACTGATTCAGGAAACCGCGCACGAACACCTCGGTGTCACCGAAGGGAGGCAAGGTGCTCAGATCCGTCTTCTTGCTCACCGGCAGCCCCGCGCCCTGGGCACCGCTCTGCGGCTTGACGAACACCGCCGCCGACCAGGCGCCAAGGGTCAGCTGACCGCTGTCATTGGCCGCACCGCTGGCGATGCTGTCGGAGTCACGGTGGGCACCGCTCAGGACCATGCCGGTCAGATCGATGGGCTGATCCTTGCCGTCACGGAAATCGCCGATACTCTGGGGCTGATTGGTGGCGTTGATCATCACCACCAGGCCGTCGATGGCCGGATCCAGATCCGCACCGGCGCCCACCCCGTCATCCACGCTCATCACGATGAGACCCGGGATCTGCTCAGGGCCGGTGTTGCGGAAGTCGACCCGCTTGATCACCTCGGCGCCGCTGCCAAGACGCAGCAGACGAGAGGATTGACGCAGTTCGGAGAGCTCCTGGTAGAAGTTCACCATCTGATGCATCTCGGCCGAACCCGGCTTGGCGTGCTGGCCGAGCACCTGCTCGATCAGCTCGTAGTTGGCCTCGTCCTTGTCCTTGCGCGGCAGCCCTTTGTCAAAATTATTGTCACTTAAGCCGTAGTCGACCCGGTTGTACCAGTCACCGGAGTCGTAGCTGTCCCGCTCCATGGACTTGGAACGCAGCAGCTCGACACCCGCGTGGGTGAAGGGAATGCCCTGACCCAGCATGGCGGTCGCCAGAGAGACCCCCTGCATCCGCACCAGGTCGGCCCCGGCGGGTGCCTTGTACACCAGGTTGTCGAACAGGGTCTGGTTGTCGTGCTTGTCGACATAGTTCTGGATTTCGGTCGGATCCTGGGCATAGCCCGCCGGTTGACCGTTGTAGTCGATGTCGGAGCCTTTCTTCGGAATGCCGTCCTTGTCGGTCAGCACGAACTCCTTGAGATTGCCCGCCATGCCGAGGCGCACCAGATCGGACTGATGCAGGGCAGTGGCGAGATCGACGCCGTCCAGCTCGTTGGCATCCACCAGGGCGCCGTTGCCAAAGCCCTGGGTCTTGCGAATGGCTTCGCCGCCGTCGAACGGGCTGCCGCCGCGCACCGCATCACGCAGCCGGTCGGAGAAGGATCCGATGCCGGTACCGGCCAGGTGCTTCTGGGTCGCCTGCACGAAGCGCTTGTCATCCTGCACCTCGCCGAAGTTCCACCCCTCGCCGTAGAAGTACATGTCCGGATTGACCTTCTTCACCTCGGCCAGGGCCTGCACCATCTGATCTTTCGGGTGATGGCCCATGAGGTCGAAGCGGAAGGCATCGATCTTGTAGTCCCGTGCCCAGGTGACCAAAGAGTCATCCATCAGCTTGGCGAACATGGCGTGTTCCGGCGCCGTGTTGGAGCAGCAGGTGGAGTTTTCCACCGAACCGGTCTCCGGATTGAGGCGCTGGTAGTACCAGGGCACAATCTTGTCGAGCACGGATTTGGAACCGAGACCCGCTTCGTTGGTGTGGTTGTAGACCACGTCCATCACCACGTTCATGCCGATGTTCTGCTTGATGGCCTGCACCATCTCGCGGAACTCCTTGATCCGGGTCGTCCCCTCCGCATTGGTGGCGTAGGAGCCTTCCGGGGTGGTGTAGTGGTAGGGGTCATAGCCCCAGTTGAAGGAGTCCACCCCGCGCAGGTAGCCGTACAGCTCCTGCACCACGGGGTTTTCCTTGCTGTCGCTGGCTTGCAGATCACCGAGCACGGCTTCGATGGTCTCGCCGCCACCACAGTGGCTGGCAAACCTGGAGTTCTTGACCTCGGGATTGACCTCGCACAGCTTGCTGAAGTCATCACCGATGTTGGCCACCTTGGCCGGATCCTCGTTGACGGTGGCGATGTCGAACACCGGCAGCAGGTGCAGGTGGCTGACGCCGCTCTTGGCCAGGGATTTCAGGTGGGTGACGGGCACGCTGTCGCTGTCGGTCAGCCCGAGGAACTTGCCGCGGTGATCCACCGGCGTCGACTCGTCGTTGCCGGTCAGATCCCGGACGTGGGCCTCATAGATGGTGATGTCGGCGGGGTTCTTCTGGCTGTGGGGCGCCTTGAGGCCGTCCCAGCCTTCCGGCTTGAGGGCCGGATCGTCGAGATCCACCACCTGGCTGAACTCAGAGTTCATCGCCAGGCTCAGGGAGTAGGGGTCGGTCACCTGATAGGATTCCAGCTTGCGGCTGACCGGGTGATAGACCTGGATATCGTAGCGGTAGTATTTGCCGACAAGATCGCTGCCCCCCTGCACGCTCCAGCTGCCGCTGGCCTCGTCCAGGGTCATGGCGCGCTCGCCAAGCGACTTGTGCTGCTCGTCGAACAGCGCCAGCTTGACCGACTTGGCAGTCGGCGCCCAGAGCCGGAAGGTGACATTGCCCCCCTCCACCACGGCGCCGTAGGCCAGCTTGGTGGCCGCTTCGCTGTAAAGGGCATCGAGGGCACCGGCACTCTGCACCAGGGTCGCCCCCTGCAGGATGCCGTCCGCATCGGTCCCGATGGCGACCAGCTCACCCTTGAGCAGGGGCTTGAGATCTTTCCCCGCAGGCAGGGCGAAGGCGGCGGCATCCTTGAGGTGCGGGTATTTGGCCTGCTGCTCTTCGGTCAGGCTGGTCGGGGTCAGCTTGAGGTAGGGGAAATCGAATACACCCTCGCTGTTTGCGGTGATGGTGCCTGACTCTGTGTAGTAGAGGCGCACATAGGGCTTGTCCTTGCCCCCTTGCCAAATCAGGGTGTTGTCGTCGATGAGATGGGCACTGGCCCCCGCCACGCCGAAGGCGGCGGTGAAGGCTTCCGCCCGGCTGCCGAAGATCTCGTTCTTGCCGGCGACGATGGCCACGGTGCGATCCGGGTGATCACTGAAGACCACCTTCATGTCGCTGCCGGTCAGGTTAGCGAGATCGCCGTTGCGGGCGATGAAGTTGATGCAGCCTTCCATCTTGGAGAGCGGCACGACCCAGGCCGGACCAAAACTGTCCGCCGCGGACGGCGTCTTGCTCTTGTCATCCCAACCGGTGTTGAGGCCGCCCTCCGAGGTCGAGTTGCAGGCGTCGTTGTTCCACAGGTGCAGGCTGTGGCTGGCGAACGGGCCGGTGACACCGCGCGCCGCGCTGGTCTGGGTATCCACCAGGGCGATGACCGCTTCGTCGGGGCCGGCCGTCAGCAGTTCGGCCGGGGGCTGGACGTTGGGAAGACGAGCGACGGGCTCATCCTGAGGGGCAGGAGCAGAAGAACTGTTGTCGTTACAGCCTGACAAAAGCGCGAGCAGTGAGGCTGTTACCAGCGCCACTTTGGTCTTTTTCATATCCATTTTTTTATAATTCCCGCTGTAGTTAGTCTCGATATCCGAGTACCCGGTCATTGCCGAGCGGTGTCATATTAATCAGCGGGAATTGCCGTAAATGTGAGCGGATGCTTAACCATCCCCTCATATGAGCGAGGCGTGGCGCGGCTTCTGAGGTATGATCGCCATCCTTGACCAGCTAATACCCAACAGACTATCCCCATGTTTAACCACGAACTAATCCTCAACCACATCGACGATATATTTGGACAGGACATGCATGCCAAGCGTGTTCTTTCCCTCGCCAATGCTACCCTCGGGGTTATCGAGTCAGGTTCACTGGCCATCCACGCCATCGGTAG
>NZ_JAPDBZ010000005.1:0-67389 GCF_027705505.1 Aeromonas sp. QDB56 | reverse complement strand
TCCAGCAGGTGGCGGAAATTCATGATGGTGGTGCGGTCCGGCAAGGCGCTATCCAGGGATAACCGGGCAAACAGACGGATGGAGGCGATTTCGTACAGAGCATCTTCCATCGCGCCATCGCTCAGGTTGTACCAATGCTGCATGCAGTGAATGCGTAGCATGGTTTCCAGCGGATAAGGTCGCCGGCCATTACCAGCCTTGGGGTAAAACGGCTCGATGACTTCCACCATGTTTTGCCATGGCAGAATCTGCTCCATGCGGGACAAGAAAATCTCTTTTCTGGTCTGACGGCGCTTACTGCTGAATTCACTGTCGGCGAAGGTAAGTTGATGACTCATGATGAACCCTGTTCCATGGCTCCAGATGACAAACATGATCTCATATCAGGGACTTGTTCGCACCTTCCCTTGTCCAGCAATTTCTTCAAACAAGTTGTAAGGCTGGGACTGCAAGATCAACTGACTCGCAGTCTGATCAACTTCAATATGAAGAATGGATATGCTCCCGAGAGTGGATACTATGAATTCAGCGGCACAACCGAAATTCATATAAAGCCACGGGACTTCAGCGTATCCATCTTGTCTTCGGAGGGCGTCAGCAATCCTTACAGGGAGGGGCAGGTCGGAAAAGACATTCTGAGCTTCTCATACAATATCTCTGATAGCGGCCCCATCAGTGCCGATATGCTGGAAATTTCTATTTCACAGGACAGGGGGTCGCCTTATCGGGGATATTGCACTTTCTATCCGGCAGGCACCTTCGCACCTGAACAGGCCGTCCCCATCCCTACCAGGCTGGTATTCGATTCGGTGGCTCATGGAGCGGGTTCACGGCACGCCATTCGCTGCGATCGCACACCGGTGGATATTCGCACCCTCGGAATACAGGACAATCAACCACCACAGGAGTGGAATGATCCCGTCAACGGCCAGGGCATCACCCGGTTTTACAAGCTGGCGCTGGAATTCGACCTGACCGATCCCATGGTGCAGCGCACCATGGGCGACGAGATGTGGGAAGGCGAGGTGGAACAAAGCGGCACCATCACCATCAAGGGGACCTGGCGCTGACCATGGAGTACAACATGCATCGTCTACTTTGGCCCTTGCTGGGCGGCTTGCTGGCCTCACAGGCCGCCGCCCTCGACATCGGCGCCATGACTCTTGCCATGGCGCCAGAGCAGGAGTTCATTACCAGAACCCTGACCAACAACAGTGCTTCACCCAAGCTGTACGACATACAGATGGAAAAAATCAGCGACCCCACGGCCAGAGGCAGGACACTGCCCACCGTCCCCGGTGAGCTGCTGTTTGCCCCCAGGCGCTTCACCCTGCACGCCAGACATGCCCAGAACGTCAAGTTCTACTACAAGGGGCCCGCCGATGACCATGAGCGTTACTACCGCATCACCTTCACCGAGTCACCGGCAGCCCAGGTGGATGAAGGCAGCCAGACGCAGCACCGGGGAACCGTCGAGGTGAAACTGGCCCTGCAGTCCATCCTGGTGGTGCGCCCGCGTCAGTCACGTTTTGCATACCAGCTGGACCCGGTACAGAGCGCCATCACCAATACCGGCAACACCTATTTCGAGTTCATGGTGAAACGGGGCTGCCAGCAGGCGGACAGCGAGGCGGACAGCAAGTACCTGCTGCCCGGGGAGACCTACCACAATCCCGGGATCAATCAACCGGGCAACCAGAAGCTCATCGTCTACCAGTCCCGCTTCATCCCCGTGGGCAAGGATTGCTGGCCAGACTAGGTGCCCGACACGGGACGGTCAGCAATCCCCAGGGTCAGGAGGAGAGCGTCGCCAGCCTGGCCGCAAACCCCATGAAGAAGAGGCCGATAAGGCCGTTGCCAAGACGGGCCGCCGTCTGGCGCTGACGGAAAAAGCGGGCCATCAGGGTACCGCCGAAGATCAGCAGGGTCAGGTAGACGAAGCTCATCGCTTCCAGCATGCCAGCCAGCACCAGGTAGGAGATCCAGGTGTGGGCATAGCTGAAGTCGATGAACTGCACGAAGAAAGAGACGTAGAACAGGATCGCCTTGGGATTGGTGAGGCTCAGGGTGAGGGCCTTGGTAAAATAGCGCTCACCGGGATCCATCTCGGACGCCGGTCCCGCCTTTTTGGCGATGAAGTTCGCGTGCAGGATCTTCACCCCCAGATAAAGCAGGTAGATGGCGCCCAGATAGCGCACCAGGGTAAAGAGCAATGGGGTGGTGCGAATGAGGGACGCGATCCCCAGATAGGCGCAGAAAATGAGAATGGCATCGCCGACGAAGACGCCGAGAGCGGCGCGATAACCCGGGCCTATGCCGCGCACGGCACCGGTTCGCAGCACGTAGAGGGAGTTCGGGCCCGGGGCGATGATGATGAAGAAGAGACCGACCAGATAGGTCCAGACGTTGATGACACCCAGGCTTTCGAACATGTTCCCTCCATGGCGGGTGATGGGCCGGATAACGGCGGCAGGCCTTCTATACTAATCCGCCCTGCGCCAAGCACAAGATCTGACCAGCCATCCACACGCCGTCAGCATGAACGGCCTGCGCGCCACGCGAACGCAATCCGGGCGTTCGCCCACTTTGGTTATGTCCAGATGCGCCGGGATAGGGCATGGTAGAGGGAGTGATACCCCAGCCATGGACAAGACCTTGAGTACCGACACCCCGATCACCGCCCCGCCCGCGGTGGACAACCCGACTACCACCGCTTATCCGGTGATCGCCGCCATCAGCTTCTCGCACCTGTTGAACGACATGATGCAGTCGGTACTGCTGGCCATCTATCCCCTCCTGAAGCTGGGGCTCGATCTGTCGTTCACCCAGATAGGTCTCATCACCCTCACCTACCAGTTCACGGCCTCGCTGCTGCAACCCCTGATCGGCCTCTATACCGACCGCAGACCCATGCCCTACTCCCTGCCTCTGGGCATGGGCTTCACTCTGGTGGGGCTGCTCTACCTGTCGCAGGCAGGCAGCTTTGGCGCCGTGCTGTTGTCGGCCATGCTGATCGGCATGGGCTCCTCCGTCTTCCACCCGGAATCCTCCCGGGTCGCCCGCATGGCGGCCGGCAACCAGCCTGGTCTGGCCCAGTCTCTGTTCCAGATCGGCGGCAATCTGGGATCGGCCATCGGCCCCCTGCTCGCGGCGCTCATCATCGTGCCGAAGGGACAGGGCAGTGCGGCCTGGTTCTCGTTGTTCGCACTCATCGGGGTCATCCTGCTCAGCTTCGTCGGCCGCTGGTCCAGCCACCATGCCGCCAGCTTCCATCGGCGGATGAAGGCCCATGCCGGCACCGGCCTGAGCCGCCGCCAGATTGGCTGGTCACTGGCCATCCTCGGTCTGCTGATGTTCTCCAAGTTCTTCTACATGGCCAGCCTGAGCAGCTATTACACCTTCTACCTGATGGACAAGTTCCACCTGTCGCTGGAGAGCGCCCAGCTCTATCTGTTCGCCTTCCTGTTTGCCGTCGCGGCGGGGACAGTGCTCGGCGGGCCGCTCGGCGATCGCATCGGTCGCAAGCGGGTGATCTGGATCTCCATCCTCGGCGTCGCTCCCTTCACCCTGCTGCTGCCCCACGTCGACCTGTTCTGGACCTCGGTGCTGTCGATCGTCATCGGCTTCATCCTGGCGTCGGCCTTCTCCGCCATCCTGGTCTACGCCCAGGATCTGGTACCCGGCAAGGTCGGCACCATTTCCGGCCTCTTCTTCGGCTTCGCCTTCGGCATGGGAGGGATAGGGGCCGCCCTGCTGGGCAAATTGGCCGATGCCACCAGCATCGAAACCGTCTATCAGGTCTGCGCCTATCTGCCCCTTATTGGCCTGCTGACCGCCTTCCTGCCCAATATCAGGAGAGGCTAGAGGCCAAGCGGCAGCCAGCGACCGACCATAAAAAACGCGGCCTGAGCAGGCCGCGTCTGGTTCCATCACTCGGGCCGCCTGACACGGCCCGATCCGCTCGGACTCATCCGCTGAGCCTCTTTGTCAGCAGTACGGCCTCTCCCCCAGCCCGACGACCGGGCCCACTGGAAGTTGTCACCCGAGAGGCCGCTGACGGGACTATTCACAGCAAGGATGCGGCATCCCTCAGCAGTACTGGCCTGCCACCCAGCCCGACGACCAGGCCCACTGGAAGTTGTAACCACCGAGCCAGCCGGTCACATCGACCACTTCGCCGATGAAGTAGAGGCCGGGCACGGTGCGCGCCTCCATGGTCTTGGAGGAGAGCTCGTTGGTATCCACTCCCCCCAGGGTCACTTCGGCGGTGCGATACCCTTCGGTGCCGTTGGGCAGGATCTGCCAATCCCCCAGCAGGGTGGCCACCGCCTCCAGCTCCCGTTCGTTGTACTGGCGCATCGGCTTGCTCACCAGCCATCCCAGCTCCACCAGCTTGTCGACGAAGCGCTTGGGCAGCTCGCGCCCCAGCACGGTTTTCAGCTCCTGGGCAGGATGGGCCTGGGCCCAGGTCTTGAGGGTCTCTGGAATGTCGAGATCCGGCAGCAGGTTGATGTGAATCTTCTCCCCCGCCAGCCAAAAAGAGGAGATCTGCAGGATGGCGGGGCCGGAGAGGCCGCGATGGGTGAACAGCATGGCCTCCTTGAAGCGGGTGCCGTCCTCGGCGGTCACCGCCACCGGCAGGCTGACCCCCGCCAGATCGGCGAAGGCCTCCTTGTCGGCCTGATGCAGGGTAAAGGGCACCAGCCCGGCGCGAGTCGGCAGCACGGTGAGGCCGAACTGCTCCGCCAGCTTGAAGCCATAAGGGGTAGCACCGAGTTTCGGCATGGAGAGGCCGCCGGTGGCGACCACCAGCGACGAGCAGGCGATCTCCCCCTTGCTGGTGTCGAGCACGAAGCCTTCATCTGTCTTGCTGACGGTGAGGATCTCGGTCTGGAACTGCAGGGTCACGCCAGCCCAGTCGCACTCGGTCAGCAGGATGTCGACGATATCCTTGGCGCTGTCGTCGCAGAAGAGCTGGCCCAGCGTCTTCTCGTGGTAGTTCAGGCCATGCCTGTCCACCAGATCGATGAAATCCTGCTGGGTATAGCGCGCCAGCGCCGATTTGCAGAAGTGGGGGTTGGCCGAAAGGAAGGCATGGGGACCCGCCTGATGATTGGTGAAGTTGCAGCGACCGCCGCCGCTGATGAGGATCTTGCGGCCCGGCTTCTTGGCGTTGTCGAGCACCAGCACGGAGCGACCCCGGTAGCCAGCCTGGGCCGCACACATCAATCCGGCCGCCCCGGCACCGATCACCACCACATCCACCTGTTTCATCGTCACTCACCCATCAAAAGAAAAACGGCCCCTTTACCTTAAAGGACCGTCATTGTACCCGGCAGACACCAGCACAGCGGTACAAGGACACCTGCAAATAGAAAACGGCCCCTTTACAAGGGGCCGTCATTGTACTGACTGAACACTAAGTGTCCACGACTATCAGGCGTTGCCGTCCATGATGCTGGCCGGGGCGCCCTTGGCCAGCTCGGCCAGCTCCTTGTCGATGAAATAGAGGCCCTTGCCATCCTCGCCCACCAGGCTCAGACGGTCGACGATGCTCTTGAACAGCTTCTCCTCTTCGTGCTGCTCGGCCACGTACCACTGCAGGAAGTTGAAGGTGGAGTAATCCTGGGTGGTGAAGGCGACGTGGGCCAGACCGTTGATGCACTTGGTGATGTGATACTCGTGCTCCAGGGTGGTGCGGAAGATGTCACCCAGGGACTTGAATTCGTGGGGAGGCGCTTCGATGGCCCCCAGCACCGGCATGGCGCCGGTCTCGCTCACGTAGGTGAACAGGCGCTCCATGTGCTGGCGCTCCTCGACCGCATGCTGACGCAGGAAGGTGGCGGCCCCCTCGAAGCCCTTGTCCTCGCACCAGGCGCTCATCTGCAGGTAGAGGTTGGAGGAATAGAATTCAAGATTAATCTGCTCGTTCAACTTCTCGATCATGGCTTTGGCCAACATGATGATTCTCCACTGTGATTTGCCCACGATTGTCGCCACTGTTGCATCCTGACGCAACCAGAGACAACCGACGCACCCCGCAGTTGCGACGACTTTTCACCTCATCCTCTCCCCCATACGGTTATAGAGAAGCAAAGAAACATGGTGTAGGTGACATCAGCCATTATGATGGCGCCATTGGTCGGGGAAAGGATTCAATGAGATTCATAATGGCACTGGCGCTGCTCTGGATGACCCAGTTGCAGGCAGCTCCCTCCTTGCTGAAAGAGGCTGAATTGCAGGCGGCGCGCGATCCCGTCGGCTATCTGCAGCGCCTCGACGCCAGTCCCCAGCAGGATATGGAACTGTTCTACGCCAAGTCCCTGGCCCAGGCAGCCCTTGGCCGCTATTCACAGGCACAGCGCGACAATGCCCGCGCCCGCGGTCTGGCCAATGCCCAGCAGGAGACCCTTCACCTGCTCGACTTCCGGTTGCAGCAGATTGCCCTGACCCTGGATGCCGATACGCCGGATCAGGCGCTCGATCTGCTAACCCAGCTCTGGCCAGCAGTCCGGCATCACCCCAGGCAAGTCTCGGAGTGGCATGCCCTCAACGGGCTCGCCCTCTACCGTACCCAGCAGATGAAAGAGGCGATCCTCGAGCTCAAGACCGCCTATCACCTCAAGCAGAAAGAGCCGGGTTCCATCCTCTCCACCTTGCAGTGCGGCCGTCTGCTGATGACCCTCGGCAACCTCTATGCGGACCTCAATCTCTACCGTGAGGCCGAGACCTATTATCAGGATGCCCTCGGCCAGATGGTGCAGCTCAACGAACCCAACAGCCAGGCCATCATCCGGGCCAACATGGCCAGGCTCTACATCGACATGGGTCAGCCTGCCAGGGCCAGCCAGTTGCTCGATACCCTGCTGGCCACGCCGAGCCTGTCACCCCACTATCGTGCCATCGTCCTCGGCTACCAGGCCATGGTGTTCAACGCACGGGCGGACTGGCACGCCGCCTGGCGCAGCCTGGAGGAGGCACAAGCCATCTATAACAGGCTGGATAGCCCGCAGGCGGCCTCCCGTCTGACCGAGATCAGGGCAAGAACCCTGCTGGGTCGTGGCGAGAAGCAGCTGGCCCTGCAACTGCTGATGGAGCACACCGCCCCTCTCTCCATGGATGGTCGGGCGATGCAGGCCAGGTTGCTGGCCGATCTGGGCCGCTACCCCGAGGCCTACGGGGCCATGACCCGCTACATGCAGTACTACAAGCAGCACTTCAACCAGACCCTGAGCCAGCACGCGGCCGCCTTCCAGGTCGAGATGGATCTGGCTCGCAGCGAGGCCAGCAATCGCGCGCTGCAGCAGGAGAACGAGAACAAGCGCCAGCAACTGCTCTACCAGCAGAGTGCCCGCTACTACCAATTGCTGCTGCTGGTGCTGCTGGCCGTCGCCCTGATCCTGCTCGGGCTCACCACCCGCAGGCTCCACCGCAGCTCGCGCCACCTCTACAAGCTCGCCACCTTCGATCAGCTGACCGGGCTGCCCAACCGGCGCGCCCTGCTGGAGAGACTGGGTCAGCAGTGGCTGCACGAAACGCCCCTGACCCTGCTCATCATCGACATCGATCACTTCAAGCAGATCAACGACAAGCATGGTCACCAGGCGGGGGATCAGGCTATCCGGCAGTTGGCCAGGGAGCTCAAGAGCTGGGCGCCGGACCAGCAGTTGATCGGGCGCTGGGGCGGGGAAGAATTTCTGGTGGCCATGACCCAGGACGGGGCCACCTGCTGGCGGCTGGCGGAGCAGCTGAGAAGCCGGATCGCCTACCTGGCCGCCCCCCACATGACCATCAGCATCGGGGTGGCGGAACGCTCGACGCAGGATGACAGCCTGAGCCAGCTCATCCATCGGGCCGACATGGCCATGTATCAGGCGAAGCGCCAGGGGCGCAACCAGACCGTGCTGGCCCAGTCTCCCCACCTTTCCCCTGAACTGGCCTGCAACGTCGCCTGATGGCCCCTCGTGCGGGTGTCAGGGCGCCAGCTCAGTGAGTGACGCCACGTTCACCGGCGCACCGTAATCCACCCCCGGCAGCTCGAAGCCGTTGAGCTGCATGAACTCCTGGCGCAACCCGGCAAAATCCCCCAGGGTGCGGAAGTTCTCCGGCGTCACCTTGGGCCAGAGCGCCGAGACGGCGGCCTGCACCGCTGGCTCAAGCTCGTGGTCATCCATCCGGATCAGCCGGTTGCCATCGGCGACGACTCCTCTGGGCCCGTACATCTTGTCGGCAAACAGCCGCTGCATCTGCTCGATGCAGCCCTCGTGGACACCACGCTCCTTCATCACCCCCATCAACAGGCCCAGATAGACAGGCAGCACCGGAATAAACACGCTCGCCTTGGTCACCAGCGCCTTGCAAACCGACACCCAGGCATGACCGCCAATCCCGGCAAGTTGCAGGTTGATGGTCTCGGCGGTGGCGTGCAGGTGCTCCTTGGCATAGCCGATGGTGCCGTCCCGATAGAGGGGATAGGTGGACTCGGGGCCGATATAGGAGTAGGCAACGGTCCGGGCGCCGGGGGCCAGGCAATCCGCCTGCTGCAATGCCTGCATCCAGCGCTGCCAGTCCTCTCCCCCCATCACGGTGACCGTGTCGCGGATCTCCTCCGGGGTGGCTGGCACCAGCGACTGCTGCACCAGCGCATCGTGCTCCAGATCCAGCCCCCAGCCTTGCAGCGGCTGGCCTGTGGTCTTGAGCACCGAGCGTACCTGTGTGCCATCCGGCATCACCCTGACTCCGCTCGCCAGTGAATAGACCACCAGATCCACCTGCCCGAGCTGCTGGCGGATGACGTCGATGGCCTGCTGGCGCATGGTGTCGGAGAAGGCATCTCCGATCAGGTTGACGGCGATGCGACCGGCTTGCTCCGCCGCCTGACGAAACCAGATGTTGTTGTACCAGCCGGCACTGCCGAGCCCCTTGTCGGAGGGACCCCGCTCGAACGAGACGCCCAGGGTATCGGCCCCGGCGCCGAAGGTGAGCGCGATCCGGGACGCCAGCCCGAAACCGGACGATGCCCCCAGCACCAGCACCCGTTTCGGCCCGTTGAACGGCCCCGCCGCCCGCACCTGTTCGATCTGTTGCAGCACGGCGGCGCGACAACCCATGGGGTGGCAATTGCGGGCAACACAACCCTGGATCTGGGGATGAATGATCATGAAGGACTCTCCGGTGCATCGGTGGGGCATGAGAAACGGCCATGACAGCGTCACCCGGTTGCAGGTGAGGGGCCCTGGCCGTTTTGCCAAGGGAACTGGCTACAGCATAACCAAGGGGGGCGGGATTACCTTGATGTCGGACGGGATATGGACTGGAAGAGGGCAGAAAAACAAAAGGGAGCACGAGGCTCCCCAAAGCGGTATTCAGATGCTTTTTGTTGTTTTGTGTTCATTGCGAAGCACGGGCACATCCTATTCCCCCACCTTCCCGAGGGCAATAGCACGCCTGTGACCGGCGTCAAACTCCTGTTCAAAATATGCACTCCCCGGCCACCTGCACCTCTACGCCTTCCGGTTCGGGGTCAGGCAAATCCTGAAACTGTGGCGACGATGCCGTTTTAGTTTCAGCAGACATTGGTATAGTGGACCCAGGATCAGTGAGGAGAACTCCCATGAATGGAACCTATTACAAACACGTACTGGCCGCGATCGACCTGTCGGAAGACAACCGCAAGGTGATCGAGAAGGCGGTCGACCGGGCCCGCTCCAACGGCGCCAAGCTGTCGGTGATCCATGTGGATGTGGACCTCAAGGATCTCTACACCGAGATGATCGACATCGACATCGACAACGTGCAGGACCAGGTGATCGCCGAAGCGAAGGAGAAGCTGGAAGCCTTCCTCGCCTCGGTGGACTACCCCATCGAGAAGAAATTGGTGATCTGCGGCGATCTGAGCGAGCGGGTCAACCAGGCGGTCAAGGACTACCAGATCGACCTGCTGGTGTGCGGCCATCGCCAGAGCTTCTGGAGCCTGCTCACCTCGAGCGCACGCCAGCTGATGAATACCGTGCCCTGCGACATGCTGGTCGTGCCCTTGCAGAAGTGATCGAACAGGCGTAGTGTGATTTGCCATGAATATGACCTCATTCAATCACAACTACTGGTGGTGCTGCTTCTAAACAGGCGGCACTGCTTTTCTATGTAAAATTTCCCAAAGAAAACACCGTGACCGCCGAGAGGCGGTCATTGTTTTCATCCCTTTGTCGCCTCCCGGCTCACCCAACTGGAGAGAGTGACATGCACAACCCCGTGATCCTGACCGGCGACCGCCCCACCGGCAAACTGCACATCGGCCACTACGTCGGCTCCCTGCTCCAGCGCGTGGCCGCCCAGCACCATTACCGCCAGTTCGTCATGATCGCCGATCTGCAGGCGCTGACCGACAACGGCCACAACCCGGCCAAGGTGACCGATCACGTGCTGGAGGTAATGGCCGACTACCTGGCCGCCGGCCTCGACCCGGCCAAGACCACCTTCTGCCTGCAGAGCGCCCTGCCCGCCCTCGCCGAACTCACGACCTACTACCTCAACCTGGTCAGCGTCGCACGGCTGGAGCGCAACCCCACCGTCAAGGCCGAAATCCAGCAGAAAGGGTTCGAGCGCAGCCTGCCCGCCGGCTTCCTCGTCTATCCGGTCAGCCAGGCCGCCGACATCACCGCCTTTCGTGCCACTCACGTGCCGGTGGGCGAGGATCAGCTGCCCATGCTGGAGCAGACCAACGAGATAGTGCGCCGCTTCAACACCCTGGTGGGCAAAGAGGTGCTGACCGAGTGCCAGCCCATCCTGAGCGACACCGGCCGCCTGCCCGGCATCGACGGCAAGGCCAAGATGTCAAAGTCCCTTGGCAACACCATCGAACTCGGCATGTCGAGCGGCGAGATCAAGCAGGCGGTGTTCGCCATGTATACCGACCCCAATCACCTCAAGGTGAGCGATCCGGGTCAGGTGGAGGGCAATACGGTGTTCGCCTATCTGGATGCCTTCCACCCCGACAAGGCACTGGTGGCCGAGATGAAGGCCCATTACCAGCGCGTGGTCTGGGGGACATGCGCTGCAAGCAGGTACTCAACGACTGCCTGCAGACCCTGCTCGCTCCGATGCGGGAGCGGCGCGAGGCAGCCATCGCCGACAAGCGCCAGCTGCTGCGCCTGTTGCAGCAGGGCACCGAGCAGGCCCGGGCCCTCACCGACGAGGTGCTGGCCGAGGTGAAGGGTGCGATGGGGCTGGACTACTTCTCCGGATTGGCGTGATCTGCCCCCTGCGGCGCGGGATGGCCGAGCGCATCCGCGCCGTAGCGCTCCCTCGCCAGCCGGTGCAACAACCCCTTGAACCAACCGATCGCCTCGTCATGGGCACTGAGCGGGTGGCCCGCCATCAGGTAGACGATGGGGATGGCGGGTTCCAGCTGGTGCAGGCGCAACGGATAGTGGCGACAGAAGTGGCGCCCGATCATCTCGGGCACCACCACCAGGTAGCGGCCGGTCGCCATCAGCGGCGGTACCGCCATAAAGCTCGGCAGCCTGACCCCCAGCTCCCGCTCTACCCCGAAACGGGCCAGCCAGAGATCCACCATGGCCTGGCTGTGGCCCCAGCTGGACGTGTGGATATGGGGGCGGCTGACCAGTTCTCCCGGCCCCAGCATGTCGGGCAGAGCGCTGCCGAGGGGCGACAAACAGACCAGCGGATTGCTGAACCACTCCTCGCGCCACAACCGGGGCGAGAGATGGTTGGCACCGGCAAACCCGATCACCAGATCCAGTTCCCCCTTCTCCAGCTCCCGCTCGTAGTCGCTGTCCGCCAGCTCGCACACTTCCAGTCGGCAATGGGGAGCCTGCTGCACCATCCACTCCACCAGCACCGGCACCAGGCCGTGCTCCACCGAGCCCGGGGTGGCGATGCGAAAGATCCGCCGGGCACTTGCCGGGTCGAATCCCTTGGCCTGACGCAGCCCCTGCTCCAGCATGGCCAGCGCCTGGCGCACCGGGCTCGCCAGCGCCTTGGCCCGTTCGGTCGGCATCATCTCGCGCCGACTCATCACGAACAGGGGGTCGTCAAGCGCCGTTCGCAGCCGCCCCAGCGCATGGCTGACGGTGGACTGGGAGAGGTGCAGCCGTTCGGCGGCACGGGTGACGTTGCGCTCCTGCATCAGCATGTCGAACACGGTGAGCAAGTTGAGGTCGAGGCGGGAGAGGGGCAGTTCCATCGATATTGGCCATAGTTGAATGACGACAATTCATTTTTGGCATAGTAGCAGATTGCATAGAATGCGCAGGCGAATTACATCGGAGATTCAAATGCGTAGCTATCTGTTGTTGCTGGCGATCGGCCTGTTGTGGGGCTCCCAGTTCATTTTCATGCACCAGGCCGTGGCTGAACTGCCCCCCATCATGGTGGCCGCCGGACGCGCCCTGTGCGGCAGCCTGACCCTGGGTCTGCTCTGCCTGTTCATGCGCCTCAAGAGTGAACACACACCCTGGCGAACCTATATGCTGATCGCCCTGCTCGACGCCACCATCCCCTTCATCATGGTGGCCTGGGGACAACAGTATGTGGACAGCGCCATCGCGGCCGTGGTCATGGGTTGTATCCCCTTTGTGACCATTCTGGCGGCTCCCTTGTTTATTTCTGGTGAAAGAATCACCAAGGGCGGCCTCGTCTCCGTGATCATCGGCTTCGTCGGCGTGCTGGTACTGTTCTGGCCCAAGCT
This sequence comes from Aeromonas sp. QDB56, assembly GCF_027705505.1. Lineage (NCBI taxonomy): Bacteria > Pseudomonadati > Pseudomonadota > Gammaproteobacteria > Aeromonadales > Aeromonadaceae > Aeromonas > Aeromonas sp. QDB56. The sequence continues at coordinate 54,680 of NZ_JAPDBZ010000005.1, read as the reverse complement.
GACCAGCGGCATGAATGCCGGCCTGCTCGGTGCCATGGCCATCCTGTTCGGTGCCAGCTGCTTCGCCATCGGCCTGCTGATGATCAAGCGCTTCGCCAAGGACCATCCTGTGGTCGTGGCCCGCAACATCCTGATCTCCTCGGCCATCCAGCTGCTGCTGGCCGCGCCCTTCGTGGCCGACCTGAGCACCCTCACCCTGCCGAGCCAGCAGGCCATGGGCGCCGTCGCCATGCTGGGGATCTTCTGTACCGGCCTGGTCTACTTCCTCTACATGGCGCTGATCCAGAAGGCGGGCCCGACCTTCGCCTCCTTCAGCAACTACCTGGTGCCGCTGTTCGGCGTCATGCTGGGAGCCCTGTTCCTCGGCGAGCAGATCCAGTCCACCACGGGCGTGGCGCTGGCCCTGATCCTGGGTTCGGTCGCCCTCAACCAGTGGGCACAGCAGCGCCGCCAACAGCGGGAGGCTGCCCTATGTCAGGCATCCTGACCACCCTCTGCGGCGGTCTGGTACTGATAGCCGGCTGGCAGTATCGCCACCGGCTGGCCGGGGTGCTGGGTCTGCTGATGGTGCTGCTGCCCTGGTTCTTCGACAGCAAGCTGCAAGCCATGCTGAACTATGCACTGAATGCCTGAAGACCCTCTCTGCGTGTGTGACGAGAGTGTATCTCTCCTGTTTTTGGGACCGTTTTAACAAAACCTCCGATTTGTCCCCTCTACCGGCGCCCTGCGCCGGTTTTTTTATCTCTGCGCCTCTGGTCCGTAGCGATAACTCAACCGCTCGTTCTTGCGCGGCCCCGTTATCTGCCAGGCGAGCAGGAAACCCTCGCCGGTTTCGGTCAGCTCGGCGCTGTAGTGATCCTGCCCGCACAGGTGAGGCTCGGCCGTGACCCAGTGCCCGTCCCCCCGGGGCAACAGCTCGAACAGCATCACCGGCTGCTCGTAGCGCAGGTGGGAGAGCATGATCCCCCGTGCGGTGCGCTGCCACCAGAAGCGGTTGTGCATGGTCAGCTCCCGGCCATGGGGCGTGGTGTAGCGACCCGTCTCGGCATACAGCCACCCCCCATGGTGATCGGTCACCACCACGGCACCCTCCCCGCGACCGCACCAGTCGGTGGCGGATCCGACCCCGTTGCTCGCCTCGAAGGCAAATGCTCCGATCTGTGACAACCCTTCCCATAAACGCTGGATCGCGCCTTCCAACTCGGCCATCATAGCGCCCTCCAAATTGACAACTGACGACAATTCAATCACATGAACTACTTGATAGGGGTTACCCTGCTCTGGTCCTTCTCCTTCAGCCTGATCGGGGTCTACCTTGCCGGTCAGGTGGATGCCTACTTCTCGGTACTGACCCGCATCGTGCTCGCCAGCCTGGTGTTTCTGCCCTTCCTGCGCCGTCGCTGGCTGCGCCCCGATCTGGTGGCCAAGCTGATGGCCCTCGGTGCCATCCAGCTCGGCATCATGTATCTCTTCTACTACCACTCCTTCTTGCTCTTGACGGTACCGGAAGTGCTGGTGTTCACCATCTTCACCCCCATCTATGTCACCCTGATCCACGACCTGCTGGAAGGGCGCTTCAAGCCTGTCTATCTGTGGGGGGCCCTGCTGGCGGTGCTGGGGGCGGCCGTCATCCGTTTCGACGGCCTGACCGAAAACTATGTACTGGGATTCCTGGTGGTGCAGGGCGCCAACGTCTGCTTCGCTCTGGGCCAGGTAGGCTACAAGGTGCTGCTGGCCCGGGAGGCTGAGCAGCCGCCCCAGCTGGCGGTGTTCGGCTGCTTCTATCTGGGCGCCCTGGTGATCGCCCTGCCCGCCTGGTGGCTGCTGGGCAAACCTCAATATCCCGCCAGCTCCCTGCAATGGGGCATCCTCTTCTGGCTGGGGGTCGGGGCATCCGGGCTCGGCTACTTCCTGTGGAACAAGGGGGCGACCCTGGTCAGCAGCGGCGTGCTGGCCATCATGAACAACGCCTTGATCCCCGCGGGTCTGCTGGTCAATCTGGTGCTCTGGGGAAAGGATACCGACCTGCTCAGGCTCGGTCTGGGCGCCCTGCTGATGCTGGCTTCTCTCTGGGTCTGCCAGCGTCAGCAGGTCAGTGAGCGCTGACTGAAAACCATTGACGCTGATGGGTCCATCGGCGTCAATGGGTACGCGGACAGTGACTGGCCGTCAGCCGACCACGGCGTTGTGTTCCCGCTTCGCCTGACCGTGGCAGGAGGCCAACCGGGCCAGCAGGTGATCGAGCTGCTCGGCACTCTGGCTCTGCACCAGGCCGATGCTCACGGTCACCGGACGCTGGGGCAGCAGGCTGGCGTCGGCGATCTCGAGACGCAGCCGCTCGGCAATCTCCAGGCCACTCAGCCGATCGGTCTGGGAGAGCATCAGGATGAAGCCGTCTTCGTCCCAACGGGCGAAGGGATCTTCCCGGCGCAGCTCGCGGCGCACGATGCGGGCCAGCTTGGCCAGCATGGCGTCGCAGGCCGCCTCCCCGAACAACTGCAGGATCTTGCTGCGGTGATCCACGCTGAACTGCAGCAGACAGAAACTGCCGCTTTCGCTGGCCAGCCGTTCATCCAGCAACAGCTCGAAGTGGCTGCGGCTCTCGAGGCCGGTGAGGGGATCCGTGTCGTGGCGATCCTCCAGGGGCGCCATGGCGGCATCCAGATGGCGAACCACCCCCAGCAGTTGACCCCCTTCGTCGCGACGGACCCGCTCCTCCAGCCGGATGTAATGGCCCTGATGGTGCAGGATGCGGTACTCGAGTCGAAGCCCGTTACTGCGCCCATGCTGGCAGGCCTCCAGGGCCTCTGCCAGACGGGGAGCATCATCCGGATGTACCCGATCCAGCCAGCCGAGATCCCCCAACTCGCCCCCCTCCAGACCCAGCAGTTGCAGACAGGAAGGGTCCCGCCTCAGACCCTGCCCGGCCGACCAGGTCCAGATCCCGGCCTCCAACATCGCCATGGCCTGTGCCATCAGCGTCACCTCAAGGGGAGTGGTGACCTCAACCCCGGGAGTCTCATACCTTTCCATCACGCGCCTCGAAACCGGATCTGAATATCTGTCCAAGCAATCACACTCAATAAGTAACATTGGTGCTGGCGCCGAGCAACCGCGCCAGCATCGCTGGCCTCGCACCTCTCGCCCCCGGTGGTCCGCCATCAGGGCCTGCCAGCCTCCAGCTACGAAGTGGAACCCGACGTCACGCCACCTTGCCCTGATAGCCTGCCATCAGGGCCTGCCAGTTCTCCGGCACGAAGTGGAAGCTGGTGTGCAGTTGCGACTCCTTGTTGAAGGAGCGCAGCAACCGCTCCAGGTTGGCCTGCTGCCAGTTGCCGGGGGAGCGGATGGCTCCTTTGTCGAAGTCGATCACCCACACCTTGCCCTCCTTGTCGAGCAGCAGGTTGTGGCTGTTGAGATCCGCATGATAGACCCCTGCATCGTGCAACTGGCGCACCGTTTTGCCTATCTTGTGCCACACCTCACCGGCGATCGGCCCCTGCTTGAGCAGGGCCACCAGATCCTTGGCGCCGCGAATGCGCTCGATCAGGATGTCGGCCCGATAGAAGGGCCCCTGCTTGACCATGCGGGCCGCAAAGGGGCGCGGCACCGGCAGCCCCTGTTCACTCAGGGTCGCCAGCAGACGATATTCAGCCATGGCCCGGCTGCTCTCCACCCCTTCAAACCAGAACCGGTCACGCACCAGCTTGCCCACCATGCCGCCACGGTAGTAGTGACGCAGCACCAAGTGACGGGACTCATCCTTCACGAACCAGGTCACCCCGCGGCCGATGGAAGAGCCCACCACCTGGCGATGGGTCTGCCACCAGACAGGATCGAACAAGGCAGGGGAAGGATCGCGGAAGACTCCGTCGGCATACCAGCAGACCTGGTTGTGGGTGGTGTGTGTCAGCATGATGAGAATTCCGGTCGATAGTGGGGGCAGGGCATCCATTCAGAAAGCCGTGCCGGTCGGGCAACCGGCGCAATTTTACAATCCACAGGGGAGTTTGCATAATGCCATCCATCCATTTTGCCATCGTTGCGCCACATCATGCCGCTGTTCCAAACGCCGCCCTCCTCCATCTGCATCCTGCGGCTCTCCGCCATCGGAGATTGCTGCCACGCGCTGGCGCTGGTGCGCGTCATCCAGCGGGAGTGGCCCCAGACCCGCATCACCTGGATCACCGGCAAGATTGAGGCGACCCTGTTCGCCGATCTGCCGGGGGTCGAGGTCATTCCCTTCGACAAGAGCAAGGGGTGGCGCGGCTATCGCGATCTCTGGCAGACCCTCAAGGGGCGCAGGTTCGATGCCCTGCTCCACCTGCAGGCCGCCATGCGCGCCAGCATCGCCACCCTCGGCATCAAGGCCAAGGTCAAACTCGGGTTTGATCGGGAGCGCGCCAGCGACGGTCAGTGGTTGTTCACCAACCATCGGGTCCCCTCACCCGCCTCCCCCCACGTGCTGGACGGCTTTCTCGCCTTCGCCAAAGAGCTCGGGATAAAAGATCTGACCCCGGACTGGCAACTGCCCATCAGCGCCGAGCACCAGACCTGGGCCCGGGAGACGATCGGCGGCAAACCGACCCTGCTCATCTGCGCCGCTGCCAGCAAGGCATTCAAGAATTGGACTGCCGCCGGCTACGCCGCGCTGGCGGATCACGCCGCAGACAAGGGCTTTCAGGTCTATCTGTGCGGCGGACCGGCCAGGCTGGAGCGGGATCTCGCCGCCGAGATCCAGCGCCTCAGCCAGAGCAAGCCGGCAGATTTGGTGGGGCAGACCAGCCTCAAGCAATTGCTGGCGCTGATTGGCGAGGCGAGCCTGGTGCTGGCCCCGGATACCGGCCCTGCCCACATGGCCACCCTGGTGGGGACACCCGTGATCGGCCTCTACGCCCACCACAACCCGGAGCGTACCGGCCCCTATCTGTGCCGGGATTATCTGGTCAGCGTCTATCAGGAACTGATTGAGCAGGAGACCGGCAAGCCGCTGGCCGAGCTCGGCTGGCGCACCCGCCTCAAGGATCCGGACGCCATGGCCAAGATAAGCCGCGAGCGGGTCATCGCCGCCTTCGACCGCCTCTGTACCGACAAGCATCTTCTACCGACCCAGGGCAACTCGGAAATTCCGAGCCCTGGCGCAGGGATAATCTGATGGCCCGGCCCCGGCTCCGTGGGCAGAATGGCCCTCTATGCGGGCAACGCCCGCACAGCAAGCTACGGATATTTTGATCGGCTGGAATATGATTCCGGCCGTTTTTTTATCCGCCCCCATCTGCTAAGATTCGCCGCCTTTACATCCTCCTGACTCTGATTCCTCCGCGCATTGCGAGCAACCGTCTCCCTTATCGGGCACAAGACGGCGGCCTCTGCTACAACCAAAGCGCGGATCATCGCTTAAAGGTACAGACATGGCGCAACAAGGCACTCTCTATATCATCTCTTCCCCGAGCGGGGCCGGTAAGTCCAGCCTGCTCAATGCCTTGCTGACCCAGCACAACGCCGCCGGCAAGATGCAACTCTCGGTCTCCCACACCACGCGCGCCACCCGTCCCGGTGAAGAGCACGGGGTGCACTACCACTTCGTCAAGGTGGAAGAGTTCAAGGCGCTGATCGAGCGCGGTGACTTTCTCGAGTGGGCAGAAGTCTTCGGCAACTACTACGGCACTTCCCGCGCCGCCATCGAGGCCTGCCTGGCGCAGAGCATCGACGTCTTCCTCGACATCGACTGGCAGGGCGCCCGCCAGATCCGCGAACAGATGCCGACCAAGTCCATCTTCATCCTGCCTCCCAGCCGCGAGGAGCTGGAGCGCCGCCTGATCGGCCGCGGCCAGGACAGCGCCGAGGTGATCAAGGGCCGGATGGAGAAAGCCATTGCCGAAATGGTGCACTATGACGAGTATGACTATGTCATCATCAATGAAGACTTTGAGCTGGCACTGTTCCAACTCAGGGCCGTCATCGAGTGCCAGCGCCTGGAAATGCGTCAGCAACAGCAGGCCCAGCAAAACTTGCTGAAACAGCTACTGGCAGAGTAAGCCAAAAACAAGTAAACTTTTGCGTCATTTTTAAACACTGCTTTTTCAATCACAGAAAGCCCAAACACTGGAGTCCCGCATGGCCCGCGTTACTGTAGAAGATGCTGTAAAACAGGTAGGTAACCGTTTTGACCTGGTGCTGGTCGCCGCGCGCCGCGCTCGTCAAATCGCGGTACAAGGCAAGGATCCCCTGGTCGACGAAGAGAACGACAAGCCGACCGTGATCGCCCTGCGCGAGATCGAACTGGGTCTGGTCAACAACCAGGTGATGGATACTCAGGACCGCTACGAGCAGCAAGAGCAGGAAGCCGCCGAGCTGGCTGCCGTTGCTGCCATCGCAGAAGGTCGCGGCTAAGTCAGTCGCTTCCCATAGTCGGCGCCCGCCCGGGTGCCGGCTGTTCTCCCCATTTACAACCGCTCGAAAACCTCGCAAACTCGAGGGCATACCCTCAATTTCACGGATTGCCGTTTAACCGCTGCGGGGACTGTCTTGTATTTATTTGAAAATCTTAAAGAAATAGCCAGTTCCTACCTGCCACCCGAGCAGGTTGAGAAGCTCAGGCAAGCCTATGTGGTAGCCCGCGATGCTCACCAGGGACAGATGCGTTCCAGTGGTGAACCCTACATCACTCATCCCGTTGCCGTGGCCCGCATCCTGGGCGACATGCGCCTCGATCACGAGACCCTGATGGCTGCCGTGCTGCACGACGTCATCGAAGATACCCCTGTCACCAAGGACGATCTTGCCGAGCAGTTTGGCAACGCCGTCGCCGAGCTGGTCTCCGGTGTCTCCAAGCTCGACAAGCTGAAGTTCCGCGATCGCAAGGAAGCGCAGGTCGAGAACTTCCGCAAGATGATGATGGCCATGACCCAGGACATCCGGGTCATCCTCATCAAGCTGGCCGACCGCACTCACAACATGCGTACCCTCGGCTCCTTGCGACCGGACAAGCGCCGCCGCATCGCCCGGGAAACCCTCGAGATTTTCGCCCCCATCGCCAACCGCCTCGGTATTCACACCATGAAGAACGAGCTGGAAGAGCTCGGTTTCGAGGCGCTCTACCCCATGCGCTCCCGGGTACTGCGGGAATCGGTGCGCCGCGCCCGTGGCAACCGGCGCGAGATCATCGACTCCATCCAGAGCGAGATTGAGGGGCGTCTGCGGGAAGCCGGTATCGATGCCCAGGTAAGTGGACGCGAGAAGAACCTGTTCTCCATCTACAACAAGATGGAGAAGAAAGAACTGCAATTCCACGAAGTGATGGATATCTATGCTTTCAGAGTGAGAGTGAAAGACATAGACACCTGCTACCGGGTGCTTGGGCAGATGCACAGCCTCTACAAGCCGCGCCCCGGTCGCTTCAAGGACTACATCGCCATCCCCAAGACCAACGGCTACCAGTCCCTGCACACCTCCCTGGTGGGCCCCCACGGGGTACCGGTGGAGGTGCAGATCCGCACCGAGTTCATGGACCAGATGGCCGACAAGGGCGTCGCCGCCCACTGGGCCTACAAGCAGGATGGGGACAGCTCGGGCACCACGGCCCAGATCCGCGCCCAGCGCTGGATGCAGAGCCTGCTGGAGCTGCAACAGAGCGCCGGCAGCTCCTTCGAGTTCATCGAGGGAGTCAAGACCGACCTCTTCCCCGACGAGATCTATGTCTTCACACCGGAGGGCCGCATCATGGAGCTGCCCGCCGGCGCCACCCCGGTGGACTTCGCCTACACGGTGCACACAGACATCGGTCATGCCTGCGTCGGTTCCCGGGTCGACCGCCACCCCTATCCGCTGAGCAGCCCGCTGCACTCCGGTCAGACGGTGGAGATCATCACGGCCCCCGGCGCCCGCCCGAACGCGGCCTGGCTCAACTTCGTGGTGACCACCAAGGCGCGCTCCAAGATACGTCAGTTCCTCAAGAACCTGCGCACCGAAGAGTCCGTGGTGCTGGGCCGCCGCCTGCTCAACCATGCCCTCGGCGCCAAGAACATCGAAGACATCCCGGAAGCCCGCGTCAAGCAGGTGCTGGCCGATACCAAACACGAGAACCTGCAGGGGCTGCTGGCCGACGTGGGCCTTGGCAACGCCATGAGCGTCATGGTGGCACGCCGCATGCTGGGAGATGAACTGCCGCTGGAAGAGCAGCCCAAATCCACCAGCAAGAAGATGCCGATCAAGGGGGCCGACGGCATGCTGGTCACCTTCGCCAACTGCTGCCGCCCCATCCCGGGGGACGCCATCATTGCCCACATCAGCCCGGGCAAGGGACTGGTGATCCACCAGGAGTCCTGCCGCAACATCAAGGGCTACAGCCGCGAACCGGACAAATACCTGCCGGTGCAGTGGGAGGTGGACAAGGAGCAGGAGCAGGAATTCCGCACCGGCATCAGCATCGAGATCGTCAACCACCAGGGCGCCCTGGCGGAGCTGGCCAACGTGATTGCCGCCACCGGCGCCAACATCCACGCCATCAGCACCGAGGAGAAGGATGGCCGGGTCTATGTGGTCACCCTGCTCATCACCACCAAGAGCCGGATCCACCTCGCCAACATCATGCGCAAGATCCGGGTCATGCCCAACGTGCTCAGGGTGAGCCGACAGAAAAACTGAACACAGGCGGCGCAAGCCGCCTGCTGCTTTTCAAGAGATACCCAGGGCCCCATGCCGCAGGCCACCAGCCTTGTTGCATGCACCGGCCTCACGACATAGAAACCGACATGACTCCTGAACGCTTCAAACGCATTTCCGACATGCTGGCCATGCGCCAGCTCGACCTGACCGTCTGCATGGAAGAGGTTCATAAACCTCACAACCTGGCCGCCATCGTGCGCACCGCCGATGCCATCGGCATCCACCGGGTGCACGCGGTCTGGCCCAAGAGCTGGATCCACAAGCGCAAGGGCACTGCCCGCGGCAGCCAGAACTGGGTGGACGTGAAGCTGCACCCGGACATCGGCAGCGCGGTGGCCGAACTCAAGGCCTCCGGCATGCAGATCCTGGCGACCCACCTCTCCGACAGCTCCGTGGACTTTCGTGCCATCGACTACACCAGACCCACCGCCATCCTGGTGGGCCAGGAGAAGCACGGCATCGGCGAAGAGGCGCTGGCCCTGGCCGATCACCATATCGTCATCCCCATGGTAGGCATGGTGCAGTCCCTCAACGTCTCGGTGGCCGCCGCCGCCATCCTTTACGAGGCCCAGCGCCAGCGCGAACTGGCCGGCTGTTATCAGCGCGGCTGTCCACTCAGCCTGGAAGAGCAGAACACCATCTTGTTCGAGGGGGGCTATCCCGTCTATGCCCAGCTCTGCAAGGAGAAAGAGATGCACTACCCCCAGCTCGGTCCGGCCGGCGAGATCCTGGCGGACGAACGCTGGTGGCAGCAGATGCAGCTGACCCGCAAAGGATGGGCCGCCCAACAATCGGATGATCCTTCGGAAGAGTACACTGATGAAGCTTAACCACCTGCCCCTGCTGGCCCTGACCCTGTTTTCTGCCGGAGCCCTTGCCGTGAGCAATCCTTACCAGCTGACCACTGAAGCCGACGTCCCCGCCCTCTATCAGCAGACCCTGCCCGACTTCTGGCGCCAGCATGCCGTCGAGGGGGAGTTCAAGGGCAAGGACGGGGTCACCCTCCGCTATGCCGCCCTGCGCCAACCCAAGATCGATCGCGCCATCCTCATCGTCAACGGCCGGGTCGAGAGCTACCTCAAGTATCAGGAGCTGGCCTGGGATCTCTGGCGCCAGGGTTACAGCCTCTACCTCATCGATCATCGCGGCCAGGGAATGTCAGACCGCATGCTGGCCGACAAAGAGAAGGGGTATGTCGACCAGTTCGACGACTATGTCGCCGATCTCAAACAGTTTCATGACGAAGTGATTGTACCGGACAAGCCTGCCAAGCTGTTCCTGCTGGCCCACTCCATGGGGGGGGCCATCTCGGCCCGCTATCTGGAACGCTGGCCGAACGACATCCAGGCGGCGGTGCTCTCCTCCCCCATGATGGGCATCAACCTCGGCGGCCTGCCCAAGTGGCTGGCCAAGGGGTTGGCGGCCACCATCGGCACGGTCGGCGGCTGGGTGGGCGAGCCCCCCTACGGCCCGGGTCAGGGATCCTATGAGGATCACGGCTTTGCCGACAACGAGCTGACCCACAGCACGGCGCGTTATCAGGCCTTCCGCCAGATCTACGAACAGCATCCCCAGGTCAGGCTGGGGGGCGCCACCGCCCACTGGATCCATCAGGCCATCACAGGATCGGACGCGGCCGTGGCCGACGCCGGCGCCATCAAGACGCCGCTGCTGCTGCTGCAGGCCGGCGAGGACAGCGTGGTGGACAACGCCGCCCAGGAGGCCTTCTGCGCCAAGGCCCAATGTGAAGGGAGCAAGCCGCTGCGTATCGAAGGGGCCTGGCACGAGCTCTTCATCGAGGCGGATCCCCAGCGCCACGCCGCGCTCAATGCAACCCTGGCCTTCTTCGCGCGCTACTGACGCGACCAGAAGGGGCTGGTTATTTTTTGGATCCCTAAATAAATGGGGTGACGGCAGACGCTGGGGTACACTCCCCCGGCGTTCAATTGAAGTCGAGGTAATGATGTTCAAGGTAGTTGTGTCCGATCTCGATGGTACCCTGCTCAACGGGCAGCACCAGATCTCCTCCCGCACCCGGGATACCCTGCACCGCCTGGTCGACCAGGGCGTCAAGTTCGTGGTCGCCACCGGCCGTCACCATGTGGATGTGCGCAGCATCCGCGATGCACTGGGGCTGGATATCTACCTCATTACCTCCAACGGCGCCGTGGTACACGACAAGCAGGATCAACTGGTCTACAACCAGGCGCTACCGAGCACGGTGGCGGCCGAGCTGATCGCCATGGAACGCGACCCGTCCATCCACATCAACGTCTACTACGGCGACGAGTGGCTGGTGGAAGAGGAGCTGCCCTGGTTGCTGAAGTTCCATCACGACTCCGGCTTCAGCTACCGTCTGGCGGATCTCGCCAGCCACCCGAAGGACAGGGTCAACAAGGTGTTCTACATCGGCGACCACGACAAGCTGCTGAAGATAGAGGCGCACCTCAACCAGCAATATGGTGATCGACTCAACGTCACCTTCTCCCTGCCTGACTGCCTCGAGGTGATGCATGCCGGTGTGCACAAGGGTAATGCCGTGCGCGCCGTGCTGGAGCAGCACGGCCTGGAGATGTCCCAGGCCGTGGCCTTCGGCGATGGCATGAACGACTTCGAGATGCTGAGCATGGTGGGCCGTGGCGTGGTCATGGGCAACGCCCACGATCGCCTCAAACTGGCCCTGCCAGAGCACGAACAGACCCTCACTTCCGATGAAGATGGCGTTGCCGTCTATCTGGAGAAACTGTTCGCCTCCCAGACCCGCTGATACGGTACCCCCGTCGCGGATCGAAAAAGGGTGGCCACATGGGCCACCCTTTTTGCTTCTCGCCCTCTTGTCACCACACCAGAGCCGGGTGCATCAGACGGTTCAACAGCGTGCCGGAGGGCGTCCACTCAAAGCTCTGGTTTGCGCCGCCATAGCATTCGGCGAGGCGCAGGGGGACGGCCGGCTTGTGACGGCGACCCGCCACATCCAGGCACAGCGACACCTGCCGATTGAACAGACGATCCCCCTGCCACTGCCATTGATGGCTCTCCTCCCGGCACGCCTCCATCCCCAGACCATCCTCCCCTTTGGCGACCAGGCAATCCCCGGCCAGTTGCAGGGCACCGACATCCCAGCTGAATGATTGGTTCGATTGCTGATCACAGGGCTGAGTCAGCAGACGGCCCTGCTCGCTCAGGGTCACGCAGAAGCCACCACTGGTCACCAAGGTGGCCTCGAGTTCGGCCTTTGGCTTGGGGGCGGCGCCCATCAGAAGATCTTCCGGTTTTGGCTGCAGGGCGCAGCCGCCCAGCAGCAGTGCGGCCATGGCCAGCACGGAGAGTTGAAGAGAAGTGATATGGTGATGCATAGGCCTTGTATCTGGTCCGTGCCCGAGCGTCCCCTGTCTCGCGGCTCCGGGCCCCAGCATAGCGAACTCGTGGCGAACAGGCGCCTGAAGAAGTGTAAAAAGACGTGACAGGAAAAAGCGAAAGAGAAATGCCAAAAAGCAAAAACCCCGCCTGAGCGGGGTTTTCAAATGTGGTCGGTGATAAAGGATTCGAACCTTTGACCCTCTGGTCCCAAACCAGATGCGCTACCGGGCTGCGCTAATCACCGAGGGGGTATTCCAAAAACACAAAGATGACCATCTGGTCATCCTCGTCATACAGCAAGTATGGTGCGAAGAGAGGGACTCGAACCCTCACACCCGGGGGGCACTAACACCTGAAGCTAGCGCGTCTACCAATTCCGCCACCTTCGCGTACCTGACAAGCTGTAAAATGGGGTGGCTGATGGGGCTCGAACCCACGACAACCGGAATCACAATCCGGGACTCTACCAACTGAGCTACAGCCACCACAGCTGTTTTCGTTCTTCAACACGCCCGTTTAACCGGCGCACTTTTGATGGTGCGCCCGACAGGATTCGAACCTGTGACCTCTGCCTCCGGAGGGCAGCGCTCTATCCAGCTGAGCTACGGGCGCTACGCTGTCGAACGGGGCGCATTATTGATGATGATGCCGACCTTGTCTACTCTTTTTTTGACACAAAGAATCAAGTGCCTGTTTTTCAATCACTTCCGACCCTTTTCAACTATTTTTGTTTTGTTCAGGCTGGATCCAGCAATTCCCCACTACTTTTTGAATCCCTCACCCCATAGGGTCAAAGATGATGGGCAATGCTTGACTTGCCTTTGCGCCCACCTAGACTGAATGAACGTTCATTCAGTCGTTGACCTCTGATAACCATGGATAAGAAAGAACGCATTTTCGAAGCAGCTCACGAGATCCTCGGCGAGCAGGGCTTCTACGGCCTTTCCATTGCCGTGGTCGCCAAGAAAGCCAAGGTGGCGGCAGGTACCATATATCGCTATTTCAGCGACAAGGATGACCTGATCCGCCAGCTCTATCAGCACACTATCCTCAAGTTTCATCCCCTGGTCATGGAAGGTGTGCAGATAGAAGAGGTGTCCTATGAGCAGTATCGGCGCCTCTGGCTCAACATCGATGCCATCTTCACCAGCTACCCCAATGCACTCAAGTGCAAATTGCAGTACGAAAGTTCTCCATTGGGGGCTGAATTGGAGCGGGATCCGGTCATAATGGCGACGTGGGCGCCACTTGAGCGCTTCTTTGAGCAAGGACGCCAACAGGGACTCTTCATCGATCTCCCCATTCTGGTGTTGCAAGCATTGAGTCTGGATTGCGTGGCCAACCTGGCACAGCAGCGCCGGGTTCACGATTTCGAATTGACGCAGGAACAGCTGGAGACGGTCATCCGGGCCAGCTGGAATGCCATTTTAAACCCTAATGTTTCCATCACAGGAGCCTGTTCATGAAAAAGTGGATGGCCATCATGTTGCTGATAGCACTCGCCCTGTTTGGCAGTGTCATCGGCTTCAATATGTTCAAGCAGAAGAAGATTGCAGAGTTCATGGCCAATCGGCCCGAGCCCGAGTTCCCGGTCACCGCCATGGTCACCAAGGCGCAGGACTGGGTCCCCACCATTGAAGCCATCGGCTTCATCGAGCCGAACCAGGGGGTCACCCTCTCCAGCGAGCTGTCAGGCACCATCGACAGCATCCGGTTCGAATCGGGGGCACATGTCAAAGCGGATCAACTGCTGCTGAGCCTGGACTCCAGTGTGGAAAAAGCCAATCTGAACTCCTCCCAGGCCAGACTGCCGGCAGCCAGGGCCAAGTTCGAGCGCTACAAGAACCTCTATCAGAAGAACTCCATCTCCCGGGACCAGCTGGATGATGCCGAGGCAAGCTACCGCTCCCTGGAGGCGGACATCGACAGTCTGAAGGCCACCATCGCCCGTCGTGAGGTGCGAGCCCCCTTCAGCGGTGCCGTGGGCCTGCGCAACGTCTTCCTCGGCCAGTATCTGGAACCGGGTACCCAGATTGTGCGCCTCGAAGACACCAGCGTGATGCGCCTGCGCTTCACCGTGCCCCAGACCGATATCTCCAAAATCACCCTGGGACAGACCATCAAGATCAACGTGGATGCCTATCCCCAGACCCAGTTTGACGGCCAGATCACGGCCATCGAGCCCGCGGTCAACTATCAGAGCGGCCTGATCCAGGTGCAGGCAGACATTCCGAACAACGACGGCCAGCTCCGTTCCGGCATGTTCGCCCGCGCCAGCATCATACTGCCCACGGTGAAAGACCAGATCGTGATCCCGCAGTCCGCCATCTCCTTCACCCTCTATGGCGAGAACGTCTACGTCATTCACGAGGCTGACGGCGTGAAACGCGCCAAGCAGGTGGTGGTCAAGGCAGGTGAGCGTCGTGGCAACGATGTCCATGTGCTGTCCGGCATCAAGGCTGGCGATCAAATCGTGCTGTCGGGTCAGGTTCGCCTGAGCAACGATACCAAGGTGCACGTGGTCGAGAACGATGCCCTTGCCGTTCCGGCACAAACCCCGATGCTGTAAGCGCGGAGAGCTGCGATGCGATTTACTGACATATTCATAAAACGGCCTGTGCTGGCGATCTCACTCAGCTTCCTGATAGCCCTGCTGGGCTTCCAGGCCATCTTCAAGATGCAGGTGCGTGAATACCCCGAGGTGATCAACACCGTCATCACGGTCAACACCAGCTACTATGGCGCCAGTGCGGACCTGATCCAGGGCTTCATCACCCAGCCCCTGGAGCAGGCGGTCGCCCAGGCCGACAACATCGACTTCATGACCTCCTCGAGCCAATTGGGCAGTTCCACGGTGACGGCGTACATGAAGCTCAACACCGATCCGAACGCCGCGCTGTCCGACATCCTGGCCAAGGTCAACTCGGTGCGTTCCCAGTTGCCCAAAGAGGCGGAAGACCCTTCAGTCACCTCCTCCACCGGCTCCACCACGGCGGTGCTCTACATGGGCTTCACCAGCCCGGAGCTCAACTCCAGCCAGATCACCGACTACCTGGAGCGGGTCATCAAGCCCCAGCTGTTTACCGTGGGCGGGGTCTCCAAGGTGGATCTGTATGGCGGTGTCGAATTCGCCCTGCGGGTGTGGCTGGATCCGGCCAAGATGGCCGCCTTTGACCTGACCTCAAGCGACGTGATGACGGTGCTCAACAGCAACAACTATCAGTCCGCGACCGGCCAGGCCACCGGCTATTTCACCCTGTTCAACGGCAACGCCGAGACCCAGGTCGGCAACATCGAAGAGCTCAAGCGTCTGGTGGTCGCCACCCGCGACAGCAAGGTGATCCGTCTCTCCGACATCGCCAAGGTCTCCCTGGAGAAGAGCCACGACATCTATCGCGCCAGCGCCAACGGCCGCGAGGCCGTAGTTCTGGCCATCAACGCAGCCCCGACAGCCAACCCCATCAACATCGCCCACGATGTGCTGGAGCTGCTGCCGAGCCTGAAGCGCAACATGCCGAGCACCATGCAGGTGAACGTCCTGTATGACTCCACCATCGCCATCAACGAATCCATCCACGAGGTCATCAAGACCATACTGGAGGCGGCCGCCATCGTACTGGTGGTGATCACCCTGTTCCTCGGTTCGTTCCGGGCGGTCATCATCCCCATCATCACCATTCCCCTGAGCCTCATCGGCGTGGTGATGATGATGGACATGTTCGGCTTCTCCATAAACCTCATGACTCTGCTGGCGATGGTGCTGGCCATCGGTCTGGTGGTGGATGACGCCATCGTGGTGCTGGAGAACGTCGACCGTCACATCAAGGAAGGGGAAGAGCCGTTCCGGGCCGCCATCATAGGTACCCGGGAGATCGCCGTGCCCGTCATCGCCATGACGGTCACCCTGGCGGCGGTGTATGCGCCCATCGCCCTGATGGGGGGCATCACCGGCTCCCTGTTCAAGGAGTTCGCGCTGACCCTGGCGGGCGCCGTGTTCGTCTCGGGCATCATCGCCCTGACCCTGTCGCCCATGATGTGCGCCAAGATGCTCAGGGCCAACGAGGAGCCCGGCAAGTTCGAGCGTACCGTACACGATCTGCTGGACCGGATGACGGCCCGCTACGACGCCATGCTCCATGCCGTGATGCAAAAGCGCATCGTGGTCATCCTGTTTGCCGTCATCGTGTTCGCCAGCCTGCCGCTGCTGTTCAAGTTCATTCCGAGCGAGCTGGCCCCGTCCGAGGACAAAGGCGTCATGGCGGTGCTGGGGACGGCCCCTTCCAACGCCAACCTGGACTACATCGAAAACACCATGGCGGATGTGAACAAAGTCCTGGACGACCAGCCGGAGATCGCTTACTCCCAGGTCTTCTCAGGGGTGTTCAACTCCAATCAGGCGTTCGGTATCGCCTCCATGGTGCCCTGGAGCCAGCGTGAAGCGAGCCAGAAAGAAGTGCTGGATCGGGTCGCCGGTCTGGTGAAGGACATCCCCGGGATGGCCATCACCACCTTCCAGTTCCCGGAACTGCCGGGGGCCTCGAGCGGTCTGCCCATCCAGTTCGTCATCACCACCCCGAACAGCTTCGAGAGCCTGTTCCTGATCGCGGGTGAGATGCTGGCGGCAACCCAGGCCAACGGCCAGTTCGTCTATTCGGATCTCGATCTGAACTACGACTCGGCCACCATGAAGATCAGCATCGACAAGGACAAGGCGGGTGCCTACGGCATCACCATGCAGGACATCGGCATCACCATGGGCACCATGATGGCGGACGGTTACGTCAACCGTATCGACCTGGATGGCCGCTCCTACGAGGTGATCCCGCAGGTGGAGCGCAAGTTCCGTCTCAACCCCGAGTCCATCAAGGGCTACTACGTGCGTGCCGCCGACGGCAAGTCGATCCCGCTGGGCAGCCTGATCAAGATTGAAGTGAAGGGAGAGCCCCGTGCCCTGCCCCACTTCAACCAGCTGAACTCCGCCACCATCGGCGCCGTGCCGGCACCGGGCGTGGCCATGGGGGATGCGATCAACTGGTTCAAGGCGACCGCGGAAGAGAAGCTGCCCCAAGGCTATCGTTACGACTTCATGGGTGAAGCCCGCCAGTTCGTGACCGAAGGCAGTGCCCTGTACGCCACCTTCGCCCTGGCCCTGGCCATCATCTTCCTGGTGCTGGCGATCCAGTTCGAATCCGTGCGTGACCCGCTGGTCATCATGGTGTCGGTGCCGCTGGCCATCAGTGGCGCGCTGATCGCCCTGGCGTGGGGCATGGCCACCATGAACATCTACTCCCAGGTCGGTCTCATCACCCTCGTCGGTCTGATTACCAAGCACGGTATTCTGATCTGCGAGGTGGCGAAGGAGGAGCAGCTGCTCCATGGTCTGAACCGGATGCAAGCCGTCATGCAGGCTGCCAAGGTCCGTCTGCGCCCCATCCTGATGACCACGGCGGCGATGATCGCAGGCCTCATCCCGCTGCTCTATGCCTCGGGTGCGGGGGCGGCACAGCGCTTCAGCATCGGCATCGTCATCGTGGCGGGTCTGGCCATCGGCACCCTGTTCACCCTGTTCGTGCTGCCGGTCATCTACACCTTCCTGGCATCCGAGCACAAGCCGCTGCCGGAATTCGACGAATCCATCCCGGCAAAAGCCAAGGGCGGTCACTGATCCCAGCCCACACAAAAAAGGCCCCGAAAGGGGCCTTGTTTTTATCCATTGGATGACACACGACATAAGTCCATGAAGCAGTTAAACTAAACCGCACTCAATCCAGACCGCAAGGACGCCATGTCAGGAATCTTCTCCAAGGCCGTCGGCCTTAACGGACTCTCTTATCGTCTGCTTTCCTACATTCTGATCTGCAGTACGGTGCTGGCACTGCTCATCACCGTGCTTCAGCTCGCCTGGGACTACAACAAGGATGTGACCGTCATCGAGGCCAGCATCGGCCAGATCGAGGCCTCCTTCCTGCAACCCATCTCGGCCAGTCTCTGGAATCTGGATGAAGAGCAGGTGAAGGTGCAGATCGAGGGCATCATGAACCTGCCCAACATGCAGTTCGTCATGGTCAAGGAGATGCTGGGCAATTCGGAAGTGCCCCTGCTCACCCAGGGAGTGGAGCAGCCCCAATACGACATCTCCCGCGAGTTCACCCTGAGCTATCAGGGGGAAGTGGTCGGCAAGCTGTTCGTCGCCGCCTCCCTGGAGCAGGTCTACCAGCGCCTCATCGAGAAATCCGTGCTGATCCTGGTCAGCCAGACCATCAAGACCCTGGTCGTCTCGTTCTGCATCCTGGTCATCATCTACTATCTGGTGATCCGTCACATCAACCGCATCGTCAGCTATGCCCAGAAACTGAGCCTGGATCGCCTCGCGGTGGAGCTGACCCTGGAGGGTCGCCCCCTGCCCCGCAAGTCCCCTGACGAATTCGATACCCTGGCCGCCACCCTCAACCAGATGCGCACCCGGCTGAACGACGAGTTCACGGCACGCCATCAGGCCGCCGATCAGCTCCAGCAGGAGCGGGACTTCTCCGCCACCTTGATCAACTCCGCCAACATGGTCATCTGCTGCATGGAGCCGGATCTCAACATCGCCAGCATCAACCCGGCGGCCATCCTGCTCACCGGCTATCACCACCAGGAGCTGTTGCAGCACAACTGGCTGGATCTGTTCGTCAGCAAGGAGCAGCGTGACGAGCTGGCCGCCACCCTGGCCGATCAGGGCGCCCTGGAGGACAGGGAGATCACCATGCACGACCAGCAGGGCAACGAGCTGGTACTGCAGTGGACCTTCGCTCCCTTCTACGAGGGGCCCAACCTCAAGTACCTGATCGGCTTTGGCTATGACATCACCCCCCTCAAGAAGGTGGAGCGGGAGATCACCCTGTTCAACGAGCAGCTGGAAGGCAAGGTGGCGGAACGCACCCGCAGCCTGAGCGATGCCAACGACCAGCTGGGCAAGGCCTATGACGATCTCAAGCAGGCCCAGCAGACCCTGGTGGAGTCGGAGAAGATGGCCTCCCTCGGTTCCCTTGTTGCCGGCGTGGCCCACGAGATCAACACGCCCATCGGCATCAGCGTCACCGCCTCCTCCTACCTGCAGGAGCGGGTGGCCGACTTCAAGCAGCATATCGAGGCCAAGCAGCTCTCCCGCACCTACCTCAACGAATTCACGCAGAATCTCGACGAGTCGATGCAACTGCTGCAAGGCAACCTGAGACGCGCCTCAGAACTCATCGCCAGCTTCAAGCAGGTAGCGGTCGATCAGTCCTCCGAGGCCCGATACAACTTCAGCCTCGCCGACAACCTGCATCAGGTGGTGGTCTCCCTCGGCTACAAGCTCAAGAAGGCCCAGTGCGAGGTGGACATCCAGTGCGATCCCAAGCTGAGCATCTACTCCTTCCCGGGCAGCTTCACCCAGATCTATTCCAACCTGATCCTCAACTCCATCCATCACGGTTTCGATGGCTGGGACAGGCCCAGAAAGATCACCATCCAGGTGGCGCAGCAGGGAGACGAGCTGGTCATCGACTACAGTGACAACGGTCGCGGCATCCCGCCGGAGATACTGCCGCGCATCTTCGATCCCTTCGTCACCTCCAAGCGGGGCCATGGCGGCAGCGGGCTCGGCACCCACATCATCTACAACCTGGTGGTGCAACTGCTGCGCGGCCGCATCCACTGCGCCAGCGAACCGGGGCAGGGTACCCAGTTCCACATTCGCCTGCCCATCCAGCAGAACTGAGCACCGGCTCTTGTGAGCCGGCCGCTTTGTCCCCATCATGCTGTGACTGCATTCTTAACGAGCGGAGAACCTCGCAATGGCACAGCATTTTGACTACATCGCCATCGGTGGCGGCAGCGGCGGCATCGCCTCGGCCAACCGGGCAGCCATGTACAGCAAGAAAGTCGCCCTGATCGAAGCCAAAGAGCTGGGTGGCACCTGCGTCAACGTCGGCTGCGTACCGAAGAAGGCCATGTGGTATGCAGGCCAGATCGCCGATGCCCTGAAATATGGCGCCGACTACGGCTTCGACACCACGCTCAACCACTTCAGCTGGGCCAAGCTGGTCGAATCCCGTCAGGCCTATATCGGGCGCATTCACCAGTCCTACCAAAACGTGCTGGGCAAGAACCAGATCACCGTCATCAAGGGCTTCGCCCGCTTCGTCGACAGCCATACCGTCGAGGTGAACGGCGAGCAGTACAGCGCCGATCACATCCTGATTGCCACCGGCGGCCGCCCCGAGGTCCCGACCATTCCGGGCGCCGAACTGGGTATCGACTCCGACGGTTTCTTCGACCTGAAAAGCCAGCCCAAACGGGTTGCCGTGGTGGGTGCCGGCTATATCGCCGTGGAGATAGCAGGCGTGATGCAGGCTCTTGGCTCCGAGACCCATCTGGTGGTGCGCAAACATGCGCCGCTGCGCAACTTCGACCCCATGATCCACGAGACCCTGGTGGAGATCATGGCGCAGGAAGGGCCCAAGCTGCACACCCACGCCATTCCCAAGGCCGTCATCAAGAACGCCGACGACAGCCTGACCCTGCAACTGGAAGATGGTCGCCACCTCACCGTGGACTGCCTCATCTGGGCCATCGGTCGCGTGCCTGCCACCGACAACCTCAATCTGGCTGCCACCGGCATCACCCTGGACGAGAAGGGCTTCATCCCCACCGACAAGTTCCAGAACACCGCCGTCGCCAACCTCTATGCCGTCGGTGACAACACCGGCCGCATCCAGCTCACCCCGGTGGCTGTCGCGGCAGGCCGCCGCCTCTCGGAGCGGCTGTTCAACAACAAGCCTGGCGAGCACCTCAACTACGATCTGGTGCCGACCGTGGTGTTCAGCCACCCGCCCATCGGCACTATCGGCCTGACCGAGCCGGAAGCCGTTGCCGAGTACGGGGAAGATCAGGTGAAGGTCTACCGCAGCCAGTTCACCGCCATGTACTCGGCCCTGACCCAGCATCGCCAGCCCACCCGGATGAAACTGGTCTGCGTCGGGCCGGAAGAGAAGGTAGTCGGCCTGCACGGCATCGGCTTCGCCATGGACGAGATCCTGCAAGGCTTCGGCGTCGCCATGAAGATGGGCGCCACCAAGGCGGACTTCGACAACTGCGTTGCCATCCATCCGACCAGTGCGGAAGAGTTTGTGACCATGCGATAAGCGGGGTTGAAGCTGGCCTGTCATTATCAGACCAGCTTCTACAACTGTGTTTCCACTCACCATCCGACCAGCGCGGAAGAGTTTGTGACCATGCGATAAGCGGGGTTGAAGCTGACCTCATCACCATCGGGTCAGCTTCCACCACTTGCTACCAAAACCCGGCTCAGGCCGGTTTTTTTGTGCCTTGCCTGTCCACCAGCCAACAAAACCTGCCTTCTCTACGCCGATTTTACGCCAGCCAAATTCGGCTTTATGGCGCCTTTACGCCCGTTTTACATACCCTTTCAGCGTCAATGAGACCTATGGGATCGACACGGATATGCATCGATCCCTGACGCTAATTACCTCAACGGAGTCGTTATGAATTGGCTATATCTGCTGCTGGTCCTCGCCCTCGCGGGTTATCTGCTGCGCGCCCTCGCGCGCACCCATGAGTGAGGAACCGGATATGTGGCAAGAGATCATCTATCCCGTCGCGTTCGTGCTGCTGGTGCTGCTGCCGGCGCCTCTGCTTGGCAACTACCTCTATCGGGTGTTTGAAGGCAAGAGTCGCTGGCTGGCCCCGCTTGAGCGCGCCACCCTGGCCTGCTGCGGTACGGACGGGCGCGAGCAGGACTGGAAGTCCTACGCCCTCAGCCTGCTGGCCTTCAACGGCGCCGGCTTCGGCCTGCTGTTCCTGATCCTGCTGGCGCAGGGTCTGCTGCCTCTCAACCCGCAGCAGCTGCCCGGACTGAACTGGCAACTCGCCTTCAACACCGCGGTCAGCTTTATGACCAACACCAACTGGCAGGCCTACTCCGGCGAAGCCAGCCTCTCCTACTTCAGCCAGATGGTGGGGCTCACCACCCAGAACTTCGTCTCCGCCGCCACCGGCGCTGCCGTCGCCATCGCCCTGTTTCGCGGCATCGCCTGCCAACAGACCACCCACCTCGGCAACTTCTGGCAGGATCTGGTGCGCTTCTGTCTCTACGTGCTGCTGCCAATGGCGCTGATCCTAGCGCTGCTGCTGGTCTGGCAGGGGGTGCCCCAGAGCCTGTCGGCCTACCTGCCGTTCCACGCCCTGGAAGGGCAGGAGCAACTGCTGCCGCTCGGCCCGGCGGCCTCCCAGATCGCCATCAAGCAGCTCGGCTCCAACGGCGGCGGCTTCTTCGGCATCAACTCGGCCCATCCGTTCGAAAACCCCACCGCCCTCTCCAACTGGCTGGAGATGGTCGCCCTGCTGACGCTGGCCGCCGCCATGGTCTGCACCCTGGGGCGCTACGTGAAGGATCTGGCCCACAGCCGCGCCATCCTCATCGCCATGACCATCATGCTGCTGCTGGGGCTCTGCCTCGCCATCGGCCAGGAGCTGAAGCCGGATCCCGCCCTCGCCCACCTCACCAGCGAAGCCGACAACTGGGAAGGCAAGGAGAGCCGCTTCGGCCCCGTGCTCTCCAGCATCTGGGAAGTGGCCACCACCGCCGCCTCCAACGGCTCGGTCAACGCCATGCACGACAGCTTCACCCCCCTCGGCGGCATGGTCGGCATGATCAACATGCTGCTGGGTGAAGTGGTGTTCGGCGGCGTCGGTGCAGGCATCTACGGCATGATGCTGTTCGTGCTGCTGACCGTGTTCCTGTGCGGCCTGATGGTGGGGCGCACCCCCACCTATCTGGGCAAACGGCTCGGCATCACCGAGATGAAGTGGGTGGTCGCCAGCATGCTGGTGATGCCGGTCGGGGTATTGGTGATCGGCGGCATTACCCTGCTGATGCCGAACTCCGCCACCGTCATCGGTCACGATGGCCCCCATGGCCTGTCACGACTGATCTATGCCTACGCCTCGGCCGCCGGCAACAACGGCTCCGCCTTCGCCGGCTTTGCCGCCGCCGACAGCTGGCAGTGCATCGCCATCGGGCTGGCCATGCTGCTCGGCCGCTTCGGCTACATCATTCCGGTGCTGGCCATCACCGGCCAGCTGGCCCGCGCCCCTCGTCAGGAGACGAGCGAAGGGGACTTCCCCGTCAGCGGCCCGCTCTTCATCACCCTGCTGATCGTCACCGTGCTGCTGATGGGGGGTCTCTCCTTCCTGCCGGTGCTGGCGCTGGGCCCGGTGGCGGAACACCTGAGCCTGCTGGGAGGAGCCTTCTGATGCTGCACCTCCGACTGATCTGCGTGACCAACTATTCGATGCAGGGAGCTTTCCAATGAGTAAATCCGCTTCAATGAGCACCGACACCATTCAGGTGAAGGGCAAGAAACAGAAATCACAGATCCTGCAGGCCATGGTGGAAGCCCTCTATCGCTTCAATCCCAGGGCGCTGCTCGGCAGCCCCATCCTGTTCACCCTCTGGCTGGCGGCCATGATGGCGACCCTGGAGTCGCTGCTGGGGCAACCGCTCTCCGGCGTCGCTCCTTCTCTGGCCTGGCAGCTGACCGCCTGGCTCTGGCTCACCCTCTGGTTTGCCAACTTCGCCGAGACCCTGGCCGAGGGGCGCGGCAAGGCGCGGGCCGACAGTCTGAAGGCCGGCATGAGCCAGCTCAAGGCACGTCGAGTCACCAGCCCGCAGGATGACAAGGGCGAGTGGGTACCGGCCACCAGCCTGCTCAAGGGCGATCTGGTGCTGGTGCGCAGCGGCGAGATGATCCCGGCCGACGGCGAAGTGGTCGCCGGCATCGCCTCGGTCAACGAGGCTGCCATCACCGGCGAATCCGCCCCCGTCATCCGCGAGTCGGGCACCGACCGCAGCGGCGTGACCGGCAACACCACCATCGTCTCCGACCAGATCTGGGTGCACATCAGCAACAACCCGGGCGAAAGCACGCTGGATCGCATGATTGCGCTGGTGGAAGGGGCCAAGCGGCAGAAGACCCCCAACGAGATGGCGCTGGACGCCCTGTTGGTGGGGCTGACCTTGATCTTCCTGCTGGTGGTGGCCACCCTGCCCTGGTTCCTCGACTACAACGGCACCCAGGTGCCCCGGCTCTATCTGCTGGCGCTGTTCATCACCCTGATCCCGACCACCATCGGCGGTTTGCTCTCCGCCATCGGCATCGCCGGCATGGACCGGCTGGTGAAGCTCAACGTGATCGCCAAGTCGGGCCGGGCGGTGGAAGCCGCCGGCGACGTGCGCACCCTGCTGCTGGACAAGACCGGCACCATCACTTTCGGCAACCGGATGGCGGACGAGCTGATCCCGGCCCCCGGCGTGGATCCCTCCCTGCTGGCTCAGGCCGCCATGCTGGCCTCGCTCGGTGACAACACGCCGGAAGGCAAATCCATCCTGACCCTGGCGGGCAAGAGCCACACCAGACCGAGCCAACTGGAGAGCGACATCATCATCCCCTTCAGCGCCGAGACCCGGCTGAGCGGGCTGGATCGCAACGGCCATCACTATCGCAAGGGGGCGGTGGACGCGGTGCTGCGCTACCTCTCCCT
Organism: Aeromonas sp. QDB56; assembly: GCF_027705505.1. Lineage (NCBI taxonomy): Bacteria > Pseudomonadati > Pseudomonadota > Gammaproteobacteria > Aeromonadales > Aeromonadaceae > Aeromonas > Aeromonas sp. QDB56. Next base: position 30,065 of record NZ_JAPDBZ010000005.1, on the reverse strand, counting down.
CGATCGCAAGGCGGTGCCCGAGCTCATCCTCAAATCGGTGGACAACATCGCCCGCCAGGGGGGTACCCCGCTGCTGGTCTGTACCCATGAGAAGCTGCTGGGGGTAGTGTTCCTCAAGGACATCATCAAGCCGGGCATCAAGGCACGCTTCCAGATCCTGCGCCACATGGGGATCCGCACCGTGATGATCACCGGTGACAACCCGCTGACCGCCGCCGCCATCGCCGCCGAAGCCGGGGTAGATGACTTCATCGCCGAGGCGACGCCGGAGAAGAAGCTGGCCTACATCCGTCAGGAGCAGGCCGACGGCCGGCTGGTCGCCATGTGCGGGGACGGCGCCAACGACGCCCCGGCGCTGGCCCAGGCCGACGTGGGGCTGGCCATGAACGAGGGGACTCAGGCAGCCAAGGAGGCGGGCAACCTGGTGGATCTCGACTCCAACCCCACCAAGCTGCTGGACGTGGTGCTGGTGGGCAAGCAGCTGCTGGTGACCCGCGGCGCCCTGACCACCTTCTCCATCGCCAACGACGTTGCCAAGTACTTCGCCATCCTGCCGGCCCTGTTTATCGCCGCCTATCCGCAGCTGGGGGCGCTGAACCTGATGCAGCTGGGCAGTCCGGAGAGCGCCATCCTGTCGGCCATCATCTTCAACGCCCTGATCATCGTCGCGCTGGTGCCGCTGGCCCTGCGCGGGGTCAGCCTGAAGGGAACGGCGGCCAGCCTGCTGCGCCGCAACCTGCTGATCTACGGCGTCGGCGGCCTGATAGTGCCTTTCATAGGTATCAAGCTGATCGACCTGGTCATCACCGGCCTGGGACTGGTGTGATGAAAACGCCGCGCGATGGTATCCACGGCCAGATCGTGCACCCATGCATCGGCATCAAGTTGATCGACCTGGTCATCACCGGCCTGGGCCTAGTGTGACTACATAGCGGGGTGCAGGCCTGGCTTGTACCCCATCAATCTTTTGGAGCAAAAAATCATGATAGCAATCAGAACCCTGCTGACCCTGACCCTGCTGCTGGGGGTGGCATATCCGCTGGCCGTCACCGGGCTGGCCCAGCTGCTCTTCCCCTGGCAGGCCAACGGCAGCCTGCTCACCAACGCCAAGCAGCAGGTGGTCGGCAGCGCCCTGCTGGCCCAGAAATTCGAGCGGGCCGACTACTTCCACTCCCGCCCCTCCGCCAGCGATTTCGCCACCATAGGTGGCGGCGGAAGCAACCTGGGGATGAGCTCGCCGCTACGGGCCGAGTTTGCCGCCGCTGCGGCCAGGGCGCAGCCGGAAGCCAGGGTCCCCGCCCTGCTGACCCGCTCCGCCTCCGGCCTCGATCCCCATCTGCCCCTCGATGCAGCGCTGGCCCAGGTGGATAGGGTCGCCGGGCAACGGGGGCTGGATCCCGTTCAGTTGACGGAGCAGGTCAAGTCGGCGGCACAAGCTGGTATCCTTGGCCCGCAGGTGGTCAACATTCTCCAGTTGAACCTGCAACTCGATCATCAAAAGGGCGCCTGAGGGCGCTCCTTGCCGTTCGGGAAGGCTCCCTTTCGACAACGGGGACAAGCATGAGCAATGAGGTCACGGCCGCAGTTCGGCCGATGCAACGGGAGCACGGGGATGCGTGATGAGGTGAGGGCAGACGCCCTGCTGGCGAGCCTGGAGCAGGAGCACAGGGGCAAGCTGAAGGTGTTTCTCGGCGCGGCCCCCGGCGTCGGCAAGACCTACGCCATGCTGCAGGCGGTGCGGGAGCAGGCCAGGGAGGGAGTCGACATCCTGATCGGGGTGGTGGAAACCCACGGCCGCCAGGAGACCCTGGCCCTGCTCGACAAGCTCGCCATCCTGCCGCGCACACTGCACCTGCACCGCCAGCAGCGGCTGGAGGAGATGGATCTGGACGGTCTGCTGGCGCGCAAGCCCGCCATCGCCGTGGTGGACGAGCTGGCCCACAGCAACGCCCCCGGCAGCCGCCACGAGAAGCGCTGGCAGGATGTAGAGGAGCTGCTGGGCGCCGGCATCGACGTCTACACCACCCTCAACGTGCAGCACCTGGAGAGCCTCAACGATCTGGTGTGGCAGCTGACCGGGGTCAGGGTCAAGGAGACCCTGCCGGATCAGGTGCTGCTGGAGGCCGACAGCCTGGTGCTGATCGACCTCCCCCCCAAGGAGCTGCTCGGCCGCCTCAAGGAGGGTAAGGTCTATGTGCCCCACCAGGCCAAGGCCGCTCTGCAGTCTTTTTTCTCTCTGAACAACCTGACCGCCCTGCGGGAGCTGGCGATGCAGACCGCCGCCAGCCACGTGGAGGGGGATCTGCAGTTGCAGTGGCAGGCCGCCGGCAAGACCACACTGCCGCTGCGGGGCAAGCTGATGGTCTGCATCGGGGATGAGCACGGCGCCGCCCTGGTGCGTTACGGCCACCGCTTCGCCCAGCGCAGGCAACTGCCCTGGCTGGTGGTGCACATCGACAGCAAGGGGCAACGCTCCCCCGAGCTGGAGCAGGCGCTGGCCCTCGCCTCCCAGTTGGGGGCCAGGGTGCTGACCCTCTCCAGCCCGGCCGTGGCCGATGCCCTGCTGGAGACCGCCGAACAGCAGCAGGTGTCCCAATTGCTGCTCGGCAAATCCCGCAACCCGCCCTGGCGTCGATCCCTGGTACAGCACCTGCTCAAACAGGCGCAGGGATTCGAGATCACGCTGGTGGATACCGAGAAGCGCAAGCCCGGTCTGACCCTGCCAACGGCAGGCCCGGGTGAGCTTCGCCAGAGCCTGCTGGTGGTGGCCATCATGGGGGGGACCTCGGCCGCGGTCTGGGCCCTCTCCCACTGGCTGCCCCCCGCCTCCCTGCCCATGCTGTTCGTGCTGGGGGTACTGGCCACCGCGCTCACCACCAGCCTGGTCCCCGCCATCCTGGCCGCCGTGCTGGGATTCGTCGGCCACAATCTGCTGTTCACCTTCCCCTACTTCTCCCTGAGCGTGGCCAGCCACAGCGACCTGCTCACCCTGTTCGTGCTGCTCATCGTCGGCATCGCGGCCGGGCGCCTCGCCTCCCGCCAGCGTCAGCAACTGGTCAGTCTGCGCGAGACCCAGCAACTGGGCAACGCCCTGCTCTCCCTGAGCCAGGGACTGGCCACCGCCAGCAGCCCGGTGGACGTGCTGAGACAGGGAACCCAGGCCATCGCCCTCGCCCTTGGGCAGCCCGTGTTCGCGCTCGATGGGGATTACCAGTACCGGGCCGGTGACACCCAAACCGGGCCGGGCCAGACCGACAAGGCCGCCATCGACTGGTGCCTGGCCCAGAAGCAGAGCGCCGGTGCCCATACCGCCACCCTCAACGCCGCCGAGGCTCAGTATCATCACCTCGGCGATGACCTGGTGCTGGGCATCCGGCTGGCCAGCCCGCTCACCTCCGCCGCCGAGCACCAGCTGCAGGCCCTGCTCACCGATATCCGCGCCGCCCTGGCGCGGATCGATCTCAACGAGCGGCTGGCGGACAGCCAGTTGCAGGCGGAGACCGACCGGATGCGCGCCGCCCTGCTCTCCTCGGTCTCCCACGACCTGAAGACGCCGCTGGCCACCATCATGGGGGCCGGCAGCACCCTGCTGGAATACGGGGACCGGATAAGTGCGGAGGACCGCATCGAACTGCTGCACTCGGTGCAGGACGAGGCGCGCCGCCTGCACGGCTATGTGCAGAACCTGCTGGACATGACTCGCATCGGCTCACCGGACTTCCAGTTGAAACGGGACTGGGTCGACCTGGCGGACCTGGTGGAGAGCGCCCGCCGCCGGCTCGACTCCTCCTGGCGCCAGCACAAGCTGCTGGTGCACTTCGATCAGCAGATCCCCCGGCTCTATGTGCACGGCGCCCTGATCGAGCAGGTGCTGGTCAACATCCTCGACAACGCCTCCCGCTACTCGCCGGCCGGCACCCCCATCGAGTTCAAGGTGATGCTGGCGGACCCCGACCTCATCATCGACATCATCGATATCGGGGTCGGCATCGCCGAGTCGGATCGGGACAAGATCTTCAATCTGTTCTACACCCAGCCGGTCGGCGACTGCGGCAGCCGCGGCACCGGGCTTGGCCTCGCCATTTCCCGCGCTATGATAGAGGTCCACGGCGGCCGCATCTGGGCATTCGCCGGCCCCAACGGCAACGGCACCTGCATGCGCATCTCCCTGCCGCTGGCCCTCAACGCACCGGCGGCCTGATGGTCGCCGCCCTTTTCAATCAGCAAACGGGAGGCTGAATGGCTCACATACTGGTCATCGACGACGAGGCGGCCATCCGCCGTTTTTTGCGGATCAGCCTGATCGCCGAAGGACATCAGGTGAGTGAGGCGGTCGGCGTCACCGAGGGGATGGCGCAGTATCGCCACCTCAACCCCGACCTGGTGATCCTGGATCTGGGCCTGCCGGACGGTGATGGCATCCAAATCCTGCACGCCATCCGCGAGCACCACGCCAATCCCGTGCTGGTGCTCTCGGCGCGGGACTCCGAGCAGGAGAAGGTGCGGCTGCTGGATGCGGGGGCCAACGACTACATGAGCAAGCCGTTCGGCGTCGGGGAGATGATGGCCCGTATCCGGGTGCTGCTGCGCCAGCGGGTCGGCGCCACCAGCGGCGAATGCCGCCACTTCCCCCAGTGTGGCCTGACCCTGGACAGCAGCAGCCACAAAGTCACCCTGCAGGGCGAGGAGATCCCCCTCTCCCGCAAGGAGTTCGCCCTGTTGCAGGCGCTGGTGTGCCACCCCGGCAAGCTGGTGCAACAGACCCAGCTGCTCATCGACATCTGGGGGCCAAGCCACAAGGAGGACACTCACTACCTGCGCATCGTCATCGCCAGTCTGCGCAAGAAGCTGGGAGATAACCCCCAGCAACCCACGCTGATCGAGACCGAAGCCGGCATCGGCTACCGCTTTATCGGCAGCTGATGTTTCACGTGGAACGAAGCCAACCGCAGCACAGGGCCAGCAGACCGCATCCCCCGAGCAGCAGCCCGAGATCCTGCAAGCTGGCTGCAACCGCCAACCCCAGGCTGAGCAGCAGGTAGTAGCCAAGCCCAAACAGGGCCCCGGCACTGCCCGCCACCTCCCGATAGGCCAGCAGTGCCTGGCTCAGCACATTGGGGATAGCCAGCCCGAACGCGATCACCACTCCCGTCATGGGCAGCAGAAACCAGAGCGATGCCTGACTTGCCCACACCAGCCAACTCGAACCCGACGCCAGCACGGCGGCGAGCCGTATTAACGAGGCAGGCGACCAGCCACGGCCCAGCAGGCGCTTGTTGAGCAGGCTGCCCCCCAGGGTCGCCAGCGCCAGCAAGATGCCGGAGTAACCGAACTCCCCCGCACTCAACCCCAGCCCGGCAAACAGAAAGGGAGCCAGGCTGTAGTAGCCGAACAGCATGGTGTTGAACAGGGCGACCAGGGCGGCGCTGCGCCACAAGCCGGTATCACGCACCATCCGGCAGGCCAGCGGCCAGAGTGCGACCCTCTGGGTGATGGCCGGGCGGGTTTCCGGCAGTTGCCAGCAAGTGACCAGCAGCAATCCAACTGCCAATACCAGCAGGGCGCCGAATACCCCGACATAACCCAAGCCATCAGCCAGCTGGCCGCCGCTCACCAGCCCCAGCACCGGACTGAGGGAGAGTGCGATGCCCATCACCGAAAAGACCCGCGCCAGATCGCTGCCCTGATAGCTGTCGCGCAGCATGGTCTGGGTCACCACGGAGCCCACGGCGGCGCCGAAGGCCGCGATGACCCGTGCCAGCAGCAGGGTTTCAAATTGAGTGGCCAGCAACGCCAGCAGGGTGCCGGCGCCATAGGTCAGCAACCCCGCCAGCATGGCGGGACGCCGCCCGATGAGATCGCACACTCGGCCCCAGCAGACCACGCCCGCCGCAAACGCCAGAAAATAGACCGACAGGGTCTGGGACGCCTGCCCCTCGCTCACCCGAAACTCAGTGGCGATATGGGTCAGCACCGGGCTGTAGATGGTCTCCACTATCTGGGGAAACATCATCAATCCGACCACCAGCCAGCGCGGTGGCAACCTGTTGTTCATGACACACCTCCTTCACAAGAGGTCGCCATTCTAGAGAGGGATAACTTGTCCGATTACAATAAGGCGGACTATAAACAGCAAGAATCTGACACATGGCCTTTATTCTTCCCGATCACCCCTTTGATCCGGACCAGCACGAGGGCAGCGCCATCGGTATTGCCGCCGCCCTCGGCTGGCACGACTCCGGCCGCCATCAGCACCAACGCCACCAGCTGCTGTTCGCCCAGGCAGGCTGCATGACCATAGAGCTGGACGATCAGGTCTGCCTGCTGCCGCCGACGCGAGCGGCCTGGTTGCCAGCGGGTCTGCCCCACCGGGTGTTGATGCGCGGAGTTGTGGCCTATCGCTCCCTCTACTTCCAGCCGGAGCCCGCGTTGCCAAACGAGATGGCGGTGCTGGCGGTCAACCCGCTGCTGCGGGAGATCATCGAGCGGATGGCGCTCTGGCCCTGGGACAAGCCGGAAGCAGAGCAAACCTGCACACTGGCATTATTGAAAGAAGAGCTGGCGCAAGCGCCGCGGGAATCCTGGCAGTTGCCGCTGCCGTCAGACGGACGTCTGACCGGCTGGCTGCAGGAGATAAAGCGGGGTGACACCCTGCCCGATCGGCTCAACCGGCTGGCCGAACGAGTGGGTGCCAGTGACAAGACCATAGGCCGCATCTTCATGCGGGAGACCGGCATGGGCTACCAGGCCTGGCGCCAGCAGTGGCGACTGCTGCGGGCCATGGAACTGCTGGCCGAAGCCGAGCCCATCAGCCGGGTGGCCGCAGCCCTGGAGTTCGCCAGCGACAGCGCCTTCATCGCCTTCTTCAGGCAGCACACGGGGCAGACCCCCTTGCGCTACCTCAACTCTCGGGGTGAGTCGCATCGGCCGAGCTCGCCTCCACCACCAGGGTCTCCAGGGCCAGCGGCTTGAGGTTGTGGATGGCCTCTGCCACCACGTCATGGGAGGCCTGCTGCTGCAAGGCCAGCATCTCCTGCTGCAGGGCGGCGCTGTCCAGCTCGGGTCTGGGGTTCTCGGCGGCCATGGCATTCAGGCTCAGGCTGCTGGCAATCAGGGTAGCGATCAGGATCTTCATCTGGCGTGCTCCGGTGTGGTTGAGATGACCAGGTAGCTATTCCAATAGTTGTGCCAGATTTATAACAGCATGATTTTATTGATATAAATGATTTTTTGATGCTGTCACACCCCTTCCTGAATCGAATATTGGTTATTTTAAAACCTATAAATGGTTTTTTTTACCACCTCCATCATGGCAACCCTGTTCCACGTGAAACGCCCCGTTTTTTTGATCGACACCCGCTTTTGAAGTGAGCTATGGTGCTAGCTCCCCCCTTAACTGACTCTGGATTTGCCACCGAATGGAATTCTCCTTGTTCGGCGAGAAGTTCACTCGCCACGCCGGTATTACCCAACTCATGGACGACCTCAATCAAGGGCTGCTGAATCCCGACGCCATCATGCTGGGAGGCGGCAATCCGGCCCCCATCCCCGCCATGCTGGAACGCTTTCAGGCCGAGGCCAATACCCTGCTCGACAACGGCGAACTGATCAAGGCCATGGCCAACTACGATGGCCCCCAGGGCAAGGACAGGTTTACCAGGGCGCTGGCCGCCCTGCTCAGCAAGGAGCTGGGCTGGGAGATCTCCGCCCGCAACATCGCCCTGACCAACGGCAGCCAGAACGCCTTCTTCTATCTGTTCAACCTGCTGGCCGGCGAGTTCGCCGACGGTCGCAAGAAGAAGGTGCTGTTCCCCCTGGCCCCCGAATACATCGGCTATGCCGACTCGGCCCTCTCGGACGATCATTTCGTCGCCTACAAGCCCACCATCGAGAAGCTGCCCGACGGCCAGTTCAAATACCACGTGGATTTCGAGAGCCTGCAGGTGGGCGACGACATCGGGGTGATCTGTGTCTCCCGGCCGACCAACCCCACCGGCAACGTGCTCACCGACGAGGAGATCGAGCACCTCGATCAGATTGCCCGTGACAAGGGGATCCCGCTGCTCATCGACAATGCCTACGGCGTGCCCTTCCCCGGCATCATCTTCAGCGACGCCAAGCCGTTCTGGAACGCCAACACCATCCTCTGCATGAGCCTCTCCAAGCTCGGCCTGCCGGGCACCCGTTGCGGCATCGTCATCGCCGATGAGAAGATCATCCGGGCCATCACCAACCTGAGCGGCATCATCAATCTGGCGCCGGGCAGCCTGGGTCCGGCCATCACCATTCCGATGATCGAGAGCGGAGACATCATCACCCTGAGCGAACAGGTGGTGAAACCCTTCTACCAGCAGAAAGCCACCTTTGCGGTCCAGCTGCTGCGCGAGGCCATTCCGGATCCGCGCTTCCACATCCACAAGCCGGAGGGAGCCCTCTTCCTCTGGCTCTGGTTCGAAGACCTGCCGATCCACTGCCAGGAGCTGTATGAGCGACTGAAGGCGAAGAACCTGCTGATCGTGCCCGGCCACTACTTCTTCCCCGGCATCGACGACCCCGAGTGGCGCCACAGCCAGGAGTGCATCCGCCTCAACTATGCCCAGAGCGAAGATCTGGTGCGTCGCGGCATCGCCATCCTGGCCGACGAGATCAACGCCCTCTACGCCAGTTGATTCCCCCTTCGGCATGAAAAAAAGAGGCCTGCAGATGCAGGCCTCTTTTCTATCAGGTGGTCAGCGATGTTGTTTAACCGGGCAGTGCCAGCTGATCGGGTTTGCCGATGGGGATGGCACGGGGCTTGAGCGCTTCCGGCAGCTCCCGGGCCAGCTCTATGGTCAGCAGACCGTGCTCCAGCCTGGCCCCCTGCACTTCCACGTGCTGGCTCAGCTTGAAGGCGAGCTCGAAGTCCCGCTCGGCGATCCCCTGATGGAGGAACTGGCGCTCGCCCATGGTGGCGACCTTGCGCCCCTTCACCTTGAGGGTGCCATTTTCGGTCTCCAGCTCCAGCTCATTGCGATCGAAACCGGCCACGGCAACCGTGATGAGGTAGCTGTCGTGATCCCGTTTTTCGATGTTGTACGGGGGGTAGGCCGAGGTCTTCTGATCGAACAGGCCTTCCAGCTCGCGGGCCATCCGCTCGAAGCCGACGGCATTGGAATAGAGATGAGAAAAATCGAGGTTACGCATGATCCTATCCTTCTATAAAGCAACAGGGTTTACTCTCCACGGGCCCGCCATCGGCACCCGGGAAACATCAGCAATGCAACGAGGTCAGGCTGTCAGCCGTTGATCTCGATCTTGCGGGGCTTCATCGCCTCGGGCACTTCGCGCACCAGGTCGATGTGCAGCAGACCGTTCTTCAGGTCGGCCCCCTTCACCCGCACATAGTCGGCCAGCTGGAAGCGACGCTCGAAGCCGCGTTCAGCAATGCCTTGGTAGAGGTAGTTGCGCTCGGTGTCGGCCTGCTTGCTGCCCTTCACCGTCAGCAGATTTTCCTGGAAGCTCAGCTCCAGCTCTTCCTGGGTAAAGCCCGCCACCGCCATGCTGATGCGGTAGTCGCTGTCACCCAGCTGCTCGATGTTGTAGGGGGGATAGCCGGCATTGCCATTGCTGGCGGCAGATTCGATGAGAGTGGCCAGACGATCGAAACCGATGGCAGAACGATAGAGCGGAGAAAAGTCGATAGAACGCATAGTATTACCCTCTTGTGAGCGATAACGGATTGTTTGCCCTCCTGATGGACGGGCGCCTGGTCGAAACCTCTGTCGAGCGTTCCGGCCTTGTTATCTATATAGGGGCCAGCATTTGGCTTTCAAGGGGTAAAAACAAAAGAAATGCAGGCCATCAAGAATGGCCCGATTAGATCGATAATAGGCCTGCGGGCCACTCATGATCCGTCCCTCATCCCTCCATACTGGCCGTGTCCCCAACGAGAAACCGGAGCACGCCATGAAGATTACCCAGGTTCGCAACGCCACCCTGCTCATCCACTACGCAGGAACCCGCTTCCTCATCGACCCCATGCTGGCCCCCAAGGGGAGCTACCCCGGCTTCGAAGGCATGGCCAACAGCCATCTTCGCAACCCCCTGGTCGAGCTGCCGCTGCCCATGGCGACCCTGCTGGAGGTGGATGCGGTGATCGTCACCCATGACCATCTGGATCACTGGGACGATGTCGCGAAAGCGAAGATCCCCAAGCACCTTCCCCTGTTCGTGCAGCATCAAAAAGATGCCGACACCATGAGGGGATGCGGCTTCGAGGATGTGCGCCTGCTGGGCGAGGTCGGCGAGTTCGCCGGCATCCGCCTGCAACAGACGGAAGGCCGACACGGCAGTGATACCATCATGGCCCTGCTGGGGGATCGCCTTGGCGAGGTCAGCGGAGTGGTCTTCTCCCATCCCGCCGAAAAGACCCTCTATCTGGCCGGCGACACCGTCTGGAATGCCCAGGTTGAACAAGCGCTGCACCGGCACCAACCCGAGGTTGTCGTCCTCAACTGCGGTGATGCCCAGGTGACGGGTCTGGGCGCCATCATCATGGGCAAGGAGGATGTGGCCGCCGTCTATCAGGCCGCCCCGCAGGCCACCCTGATCGCCAGCCACATGGAGGCGGTCAATCATGCCCTGCTGTCCCGGCGGGAGCTGCGCGACTACCTGGACAGCCAGGGGATGGCCGCCCGGGTAAGGGTGCCCGAGGATGGCGACACCATGGTGCTCTGAGCGAGAGGCCGGGCACCACATGGCTCTTCGGCTTTCTGTTGCTGCCCCGTATGATGGGGATCCGAGTGCAAAGGAGTCTGCCACCATGCCCCGTCCCCTCATCGTCGCCGTCATCACCTTCGATCGCTTCAGCCCCTTTCACTGCTCGGTGCCCTGCCTCATCTTTGGCGACAAGATGATGCCGGGCCAGTCGTTGTTCGAGCTAAGACTCTGCGCCGGGGATGACACGCGGCAACCCGCCTCCTCCCAGGGCTTTCGCATGGAGGCCGACTATGGCCTGGAGGGTCTGCTGGAGGCGGATATCATCATCATCCCCTTCTGGCGCGATCCGGCCGAGCGCCCCGCCCAACCCCTGCTCGATGCCCTGGTTGCCGCCCGGATCAGGGGAGCCCAGATCGTGGGGCTCTGTCTCGGCACCTATGTGCTGGCCTATGCCGGCCTGCTGGACGGGCGCGGTGCCGCCACCCATTGGGAATTTGAACAGGAGTTCGTCCAGCGCTTCCCCCGGGTGCGGCTCGATACCAATGCCCTCTATGTCGACGACGACGGGCTCATCACCTCGGCTGGCACCGCCGCCAGCCTGGACTGCTGCCTCTATCTGGTTCGCCAGCATCACGGCAGCCAGATTGCCAACAAGCTGGCCAGGCGGCTGGTGGTTCCTCCCCACCGGGAGGGTGGCCAGGCCCAGTTCATTGAGCAGCCGGTACCCGCCACCACCCGGGATGCCAGGATCAACCAGCTGTTCGATCACCTTCGCCTGCACCTGGCCGCGCCCCACACCCTGGACAGCCTGGCGGAACATTGCATGATGAGCCGACGCACCTTTAGCCGCCGCTTCCAGCTCGCCACCGGTCTCTCCCTCGGGGAGTGGCTGATGTCGGAGCGCCTGCGCCGCAGCCAGACGCTGCTGGAGTCCAGCTCCCACACCGTGGAACGCATCGCCGAACTGGTGGGGCTCGGGTCTGCCATCATCTTGCGCAAGCACTTTCGCACCCGCTTCGGGGTGTCGCCGCGGGAGTGGCGCCGCACCTTTCGTGGTGACAGAGTCTAGGTCCCTCATGTTTCACGTGGAACGCGCCCTCTCCCTTCCGCCCAAAAAACAAAAAGCCGCTCACGAGGAGCGGCTTTTGATGATTGTCGGACCGTCTGATTAGACGTCGAGGTTGGCAACCCGCAGGGCGTTGGTCTCGATGAAGTCGCGACGGGGTTCTACGGCGTCCCCCATCAGGGTGGAGAAGAGCTGGTCGGCGCCGACCGCGTCGTCGATGGTGACACGCAGCATGCGACGGGCTTCCGGATCCATGGTGGTTTCCCACAGCTGCTCCGGGTTCATCTCGCCCAGCCCTTTATAGCGCTGGATGTAGATGCCACGCTTGCCTTCGCCCATCAGCCACTCGACCGCTTCCACGAAGCTGGCGACCGGTTTCACCTTCTCGCCACGCTTGATGTAACCGCCTTCCTCGATCAGGTTGGCGATCTCCTTGCCCAGGGAGACCAGCTGACGGTACTCGGAGGATTGCAGGAAGTCGTAGCTCAGCGGATATTCACGGTCGACCCCGTGCTGGCGTACCACGGCGTGGGGCACGAACAGGCTGCGCTCCTCGTCGCGGCGTACCTGCATCTGGTACTGGATGCCGTGGTTGCTCTCGTTGAGCACGGCTTCCATGCTCTGGCACCAGGCCTGCAGATCGCTCTCGCTGGCCAGCAGGGTTTCGTTCAACTCAGGCTGATAGATCAGCTGGGTCAGCACGGCTTCCGGCGCGCGGCGGGACATGCGGGTGATGAGGTGAGTCACGGCGCGATGCTGGTTGACCAGACGCTCCAGCGCCTCGCCACCGATGGCCGGGGCAGACTCGTTGACGTGCAGGGTCGCACCGTCCAGCGCCATGGCGGTCTGGTACTGCAACAATGCGTCTTCGTCTTTCAGGTACTGCTCCTGCTTGCCCTTCTTCACCTTGTAGAGCGGCGGCTGGGCGATGAAGACATAGCCACGCTCGATGATTTCCGGCATCTGACGATAGAAGAAGGTCAGCAGCAGGGTACGGATGTGCGCACCATCGACGTCCGCATCCGTCATGATGATGATGTTGTGATAGCGCAGCTTGTCCGGGTTGTACTCGTCACGACCGATGCCACAGCCCAGAGCGGTGATCAGGGTGCCCACCTCCTGGGAGGAGATCATCTTGTCGAAACGGGCCTTCTCCACGTTCAGGATTTTACCCTTGAGGGGCAGGATGGCCTGGTTCTTCCGGTTGCGACCCTGCTTGGCGGAGCCGCCAGCAGAGTCCCCTTCCACGATGTAGAGTTCGGAGAGCGCCGGGTCTTTCTCCTGACAGTCCGCCAGCTTGCCGGGCAGACCGGCGATATCCAGCGCGCCCTTGCGGCGGGTCAGTTCGCGGGCCTTGCGGGCCGCTTCACGGGCACGGGCCGCATCGATGATCTTGTTGACCACGATCTTGGCGTCGCCCGGGTTTTCCAGCAGGAAGTCGGCCAGCTTCTCACCCATCGCCTGTTCCACGGCGGTCTTCACTTCGGAAGAGACCAGCTTGTCCTTGGTCTGGGAGGAGAACTTAGGGTCAGGCACCTTGACGGAGATAACGGCAATCAGACCTTCACGGACGTCGTCACCACTGGCGGCGGACTTGGCCTTCTTGCTGTAGTCCTCCTTGTCCATGTAGTTGTTCAGCGTCCGGGTCAGCGCGGTACGGAAGCCCACCAGGTGGGTGCCACCATCCCGCTGCGGAATGTTGTTAGTGAAGCAGTAGACCCCTTCCTGATAGGCGTCGTTCCACTGCATGGCGACTTCGACACCGATGCCGTCCTGCTCAGTGGTGAAGTGGAACACCTTGGGGTGGATCGGGGTCTTGTTCTGGTTCAGGTACTCGACGAAGGCCTTGATGCCCCCCTCGTAGCAGAAGTGCGCCTCGCGGCCATCACGCTCGTCCATCAGACGGATGGAGACGCCGGAGTTGAGGAAGGAGAGCTCGCGCAGACGCTTGGCCAGGATCTCGTAGTGGAACAGGGTGTCACTGAAGATGGTCGGGCTCGGCCAGAAGCGAACTTCGGTCCCGGTGCCGGTGCTGTCACCAATCTGCTTGAGGGGTGCCTGCGGCTCGCCCAGGTGATAGGTCTGCTCGTAGACATGACCGTTGCGGCGGATGGTCAGCAGCAGCTTGTCGGAAAGCGCGTTCACCACGGAAACGCCCACACCGTGCAGACCGCCGGACACCTTGTAGGAGTTGTCATCGAATTTGCCGCCGGCGTGCAGCACGGTCATGATGACTTCAGCGGCCGAACGACCCTCTTCCGGGTGGATGTCCACCGGAATGCCGCGACCGTTGTCGCGCACGGAGACGGAGCCGTCGGAATGGATCTTGACCTGGATATCGGAGCAGTAGCCAGCCAGAGCCTCGTCGATGGAGTTGTCGACGACCTCGAACACCATGTGGTGCAGGCCCGATCCATCGTCCGTATCGCCGATATACATCCCCGGGCGCTTGCGGACCGCATCCAGGCCCTTGAGCACCTTGATATTCGAGGAGTCGTAAGTATTTTCACTCATAGCTTACTCTCTGCCTTCTCTAACGTTTCGGAGATCTTGCCTTGTTCCACGTGGAACAGCTTGCAGTCACTCGCATCCATCATGTCTGCGAGCTGACCGGTATCGATGGCGGTGATGAACACCTGGGACGCGCACTGCTTCAGCCTTGCGGCCAGCAGACGACGTTTGTCGACATCCAGTTCAGAGGCAAAATCATCAATTAAAAAAATACAGCCGCGGCTGCTATGTAGATTCAAATAGAGCCCTTGGGCCAGCCGCATGGCACAGACCAGCAACTTCAGCTGACCCCTGGACAAAATATCTTGCGCGGGCACGCCGTTCGCCTTGAGCCGCACGTCCGCCTTCTGCGGACCGACCCCAGTGTACCCCAGCGAACGATCCCGTTCGAACCCCGCCTCCAGCAATGCATCGAGGGGAGTGTCTTTTTCCCAGCCTCGATAGAATCCAAGGCTGATATCGAACTCCGGCAGAAAATCTGCCGTCATCTCCTTGATCAGGGGCGTAATGGCCTGACAATAACTGGCGCGAAACCCCGCCAGCTCGCCGCCCAGTCGCACCAGCTCCTGATCCCAGAACGCCAGTTGACGATACTGGGTGCTCTGGCGCAGCAAGGCATTGCGCTGCTTCAACAGCCGACGCACCCGCCCCCAGAGGGAGAAGAAGGTCGGCTCCTGATGGAAAACCCCCCAGTCGAGCCAGGCCCGGCGAGCCTGGGGCCCACCGGTCAGCAGGCTGAAACCATCGGGGTGGATCAACTGTACCGGCAACAGCTCCGCCAGATCGGCCAGGCGCTGGGCCTGGGCACCGGCGATCTTGAGCTGGGTTTCGCCCCCCTTGTCCTTGGCAAGCCCGATGGGCACCTGACGCCCCTCCAGCTCGCACTGGGCAAACAGGGTAAAGGCCCGCTCGCCCTGGCGGATGACCCGACCGGTCAAATGGGTACGAAACGAGCGGCCGAGACCAAGGTAATGAATGGCTTCCAGCACGCTGGTCTTGCCGCTGCCGTTGCTCCCGACCAGGATATTGAGGCCGGGAGACAGCGCGAGACTGGCGTGCTGAATATTGCGAAAGTCGCTGAGCTGGAGTTTGACCAGGGACACGACTAGATCCGCATCGGCATCACCACGTACTGGGCATCTTGGTTCTCAAAATCCTCAATAATGGCGCTGCTGATGGAATCGCTCAGGCTGATCCGGATTTGGTCACATTTTAACGTATTCAACACGTCCAGCACATAGGAGACGTTGAAGCCGATCTCCATCTCGCCAGCGGCGTATTGTACGTCAAGCAGCTCTTCGGCTTCTTCCTGTTCCGGGTTGTTGGCGGTGATGCGCAGCAGGTTTTCCTGCAGATTGAGACGCACCCCACGGAATTTCTCGTTGGAGAGGATGGCGGCACGGGCAAAGGCCTGGCGCAGATCCTCGCGACCGGCGATCAGGGCCTTATCACTCCCCCGGGGGATGACGCGGCGCCAGTCCGGGAAACGGCCATCCACCAGCTTGGAGGTGAAGATAAAGCCATCCAGGGCGGCGCGCAGGTTGCTGCGGCCCACTTGCAGCCGTACCGGCTTGTCTTCTGCTTCCAGCAGGCGCACCAGCTCCAGCACCCCTTTGCGCGGCAGGATGACCTGATGATCGGGCAACGATTCCCCCACCACCTCGCGGCGGCAGGTGGCCAGCCGGTGACCGTCCGTCGCCACGGTACGCAGGCCGTGTCCTTCGCTCTCGAACAGCATGCCGTTCAGGTAGTAGCGCACGTCCTGGCTCGCCATGGAGAACTGGGTCGCGTCGATGAGTTTTTTCAGCTCCAGCTGGCTGATGTCGAACTCGAGCACGGATTCCCAATCCTCGATGTTCGGGTATTCGGTCGCCGGCAGGGTCGACAGGTTGAAGCGGGAGCGACCGGAACGGATGATGAGGCGCTCTCCCTCGGTGCTGAGGCGGATCTCCGCCCCCTCCGGCAGACCGCGACAGATGTCCAGCAGCTTGCGCGCCGGCACTGTGGTGCGGCCATCCTGGCTGTCGCTGTTGAGATAGACCTGTCCGATCATCTCCACCTCGAGATCGGTCCCGGTCAGCGACAGCAGGCCATTGCTGACATCGAGCAGGACGTTGCCGAGGATGGGCAGGGTCGGCCGGCCACCCAGGGCACCGGACACCAGTTGCAGGGGACGTAACAGGGCCTCACGGCTAATTTCGAGCTGCATCTGTGCTCTCCGTTGTTATTGGGAGGAAAGGATTAGGATCAGGCTGGAACATGCAATCTGCATCTGTGCACTCCGTTCCGTTATCAGGAAGAAAGGGTACGGATCAGGTTGGAATAGTCTTCCTTGATGTCGTGACTCTCTTCCTTCAGCTGCTCGATCTTGCGGCAGGCATGAAGAACCGTGGTGTGGTCACGGCCACCAAAGGCATCCCCTATCTCAGGCAAACTGTGGTTGGTCAGCTCCTTGGCCAGCGCCATCGCCAGCTGGCGCGGGCGGGCAACGGAGCGGGAGCGACGCTTGGAGAGCAGATCCGCCAGCTTGATCTTGTAATACTCCGCCACCGTCTTCTGGATGTTGTCGATGGTGACCAGCTTCTCCTGCAAGGCCAGGAGATCGCGCAGCGCCTCGCGCACGAAGTCGATGTTGATGGCGCGGCCGGTGAAGTTGGCGTTGGCGATCACCCGGTTGAGGGCACCTTCCAGTTCACGGACGTTGGAGCGAAGCCGTTTGGCGATGAAAAAGGCCACTTCGTCCGGCAGATGGATCTGGTTCTCGTCCGCCTTGCGCATCAGGATGGCAACCCGGGTCTCCAGCTCGGGCGGCTCGATCGCCACAGTGAGTCCCCAGCCGAAGCGGGACTTGAGACGATCTTCCACCCCGTTGATCTCTTTCGGATAGCGGTCCGAGGTCAGAATGATCTGCTGGTTGCCTTCAAGCAGGGCATTGAAGGTGTGGAAGAACTCCTCCTGGGAGCGCTCCTTGTTGGCGAAGAACTGGATGTCATCGATGAGCAGGGCATCGACGCTACGGTAATAACGCTTGAACTCTTCAATGGCGTTATTCTGCAGCGCCTTCACCATGTCCTGCACGAACCGTTCGGAGTGCATGTAGATGACTTTGGCGTCTTTCTTGCGATCCTTGATGGCATTGCCAACGGCGTGCAGCAGGTGGGTCTTGCCCAGGCCGGTTCCGCCATAGAGGAACAGCGGGTTGTAGGCACCACCCGGATTGTCGGCCACCTGACGGGCGGCCGCACGGGCCAGCTGGTTGGACTTACCCTCGACGAAATTCTCGAAGGTATAGTTCACGTTGGTGTTGCTCTTGTGGTTTGGCTCGGGCTTGTTTTCGGCCTTGTTTTCCCAGCTCTTGGGAGAGTTATTCACAGGATCGACACCACGGGCCGGCGCCCTGGCGACCGCGACGGGATGAGGGCGATTGCCGATATCAAAACGCAGGGTGGGAGCGTCGGCTCCGCACAGCTCGTTGATGATGCCGTTGACCCGGAGCAGGTACTTGTCGCGTACCCAGTCCAGAACAAAGCGGTTCGGTGCATACAGGGTCAGAGTATTGTCACTCAACTCCGCTTGAAGCGGCCGGATCCACATGCTGAATTCTGCCGAGGGCAACTCATCTTGCAGCCGGTTAAGGCACTGCTGCCATAGCGAAGCAGTCACTCTAGACTCCCGTCAATTGATTAAGTAAAGACCGGCTATTCTACGTTTTTAGTGGCCGGATCTCCAGTTGCTGCCGCACGGATCCAGCAAATAAGATCCTTGACTTTCAAGGATCCAACGCCCCAGGATCCCATTTCATCCCCAAAGTTACCCACAGCCGGATATCGGCAATGTGGACAGAATGGCGCGCTGCAACCATAGTTATTTTATATAACCAAATATCATTTATTTTTTATATTTTATTCCAATAACATCAGCGCCAACCCGTGATTACAACTAAAAATACAGCACTACAGAGAGAGGAATCCCCATGAAATCCACCATCAAACTGATTTCCGGCGCCGCCATTCTGCTGGCCAGCCTGTCCGGCCAGGCCATCGCCCAGGAAACCATCAAGGTCGGCATGTCCGGCAAATATTTCCCGTTCACCTTCGTCAAGCAGGACAAGCTGCAGGGCTTCGAGGTGGACATGTGGAACCAGATCGGTGAGCGCACCGGCTACAAGGTCGAGTTCGTGACCGCCAGCTTCTCCGGCCTGTTCGGCATGCTGGAAACCGGCCGCGTCGACACCATCTCCAACCAGATCACCATCACCGACGAGCGCAAGGCCAAGTACGCCTTCTCCCAGCCCTATGTCTATGACGGTGCTCAGATCGTGGTCCGCAAGGGCAACAACACCATCCACGGCATCAAAGACCTGGAAGGCAAGAAAGTCGCCGTCAACCTGGGCTCCAACTTCGAAGAGCTGCTGCGCAAGAACGACCCCAACAAGAAGATCGATATCCGTACCTATGACTCCGCCTTCGAGCAGGATGTCGCCCTGGGCCGCATCGACGCCTTCGTGATGGACCGCGTCTCCACCGCCCAGCTGATCAAGGAATCCAAGCTGCCGCTGCAACAGGCTGGTGCACCGTTCGAAACCATCGAGAACGCCCTGCCCTTCCTGAAGACCCCGGAAAAGCAGGCCGTGCTGAAAAAGGTTGACGATGCCCTCACCGCCATGCGCAAAGACGGCACCCTGACCAAAATCTCCGAAAAATGGTTCGCAGCGGACATCACCAGCAAATAAATGATGGAATTTGACCTCGAGTACACGCTAGGGCTGTTTCCCATCCTGCTCAAATACCTGGGCACCACGATGGAAATGGCCCTGTGGGGATTCGTATTGGCACTCGTACTGTCGCTGATCCTGGCGATAGTACGGGTGTTTCGCGTTCCCGCACTTCACTGGCTGGTGATGCTGTATATCTCGTTCTTCCGGGGTACACCGCTGCTCGTCCAGCTGTTCCTGCTCTATTACGGGCTGCCGCAGCTCTTCCCCATCTTCGTGGGGATGGATGCCTTTACCGCCGCCATCATCGGCCTGACCCTGCACTTTGCCGCCTACATGGCCGAGTCGATCCGGGCAGCCATTCTCGGCATCCACAAGAGCCAGATGGAAGCCGCCCTCAGCATCGGCATGAGCCGGCTGCAGGCGATGCAGCGGATCATCCTGCCCCAGGCTGCCCGCATCGCGACACCATCGCTGATGAACTACTTCATCGACATGATCAAGAGCACCTCCCTGGCGTTTACCCTGGGAGTGGCGGAGATCATGGGCAAGGCCCAGATGGAAGCGGCCTCCTCCTTCAAGTTCTTCGAGAGCTTCATGGCGGTGGCGCTGATCTACTGGGTGGTGGTCATCTTCTTCACCCGCTTGCAGCATCTGCTGGAAGTGCGGCTGAACCGTGCTTATTAAAGGAGGCCTGTCATGATCAACCTAACGGGTCTCTCCAAGGCCTATGACGGAAATCAGGTGCTCAACGGCATCGATCTTGAGGTAAAGAAGGGGGAGATTGTCGTCATCATCGGTCCTTCCGGTACCGGCAAGTCGACTCTGCTGCGCTGTCTCAACCTGTTGGAAACCCCGGATGCAGGGCGGCTCGTCATCGATGACCTCGCCGTGGATCTGGCCAAGGCCAGCGACCAGCAGGCCATCGAACTGCGCAAACGCGCCTCTTTCGTGTTCCAGAACTACGCCCTGTTCGCCAACAAGACGGCGCTGGACAACATCGCCGAGGGGCTGATCACCGTCTGGAAGCAGCCGAAGGCGGAGGCTCGTGCCACTGCCCTGGGCATCCTCAAGGACATCGGCCTCGCCGAGAAACAGGATGCCTACCCGGCCTCCCTCTCCGGCGGCCAGCAACAGCGCGTCGGCATCGGCCGGGCCATGGCGGCCCACTCCAAGGTGATCCTGTTTGACGAGCCCACCTCCGCCCTCGATCCCGAGTGGGTCGACGAGGTGCTGGGCCTGATGAAGCAGCTCGCCCGCCAGCACCAGACCATGGTGGTGGTGACCCACGAGATCGAGTTTGCCCGTGATGTCGCCGATCGGGTGATCTTCATGGAAGGAGGCCGGATCGTGGAGCAGGGGCCGCCGGATCAGATATTGGTCGATCCGCAGGATCCCCGTACCCGGGAGTTCCTGCGCAAAGTACTTAAATAGCTCTCTCTTTGGCGGCCTGGCCGCCTTTTTTCTTGAGGGATCCTTGTTTAACCCCGGGTTGCCAGTATAATTCGGGGCCCTTGATCCTCCGGATCCTGCCAGATTATCCCGCTCGGTCGACGAACGGGGCGAGATGGAAAGGAACGGCGGATTGACGAGAAGCTGAACTCTGTTTAGAATTCGGCCTCTTTTGCTAGTCGTCACACGCTATAGCTGGCGCGTCGGCTAAGTGTGACAATCAAAACTGTACAGAAATACGGAATCGAATCATGAAACGTACTTTTCAACCGTCCAACCTGAAGCGCAAGCGCTCTCACGGTTTCCGCGCTCGCATGGCTACTGCCAACGGCCGCAAAGTTCTGGCCGCTCGTCGTGCCAAGGGTCGTGCCCGCCTGGTAGTCTAATGCCTACCCAGCACACCTTCTCTCGGGAGTTACGTCTGTTAACTCCCGAACACTTCAAACGCGTTTTCGCCGAGCCTGTCCGGGCCGCTTCTCCGCAAATTACGCTTCTTGCTTGCCCCAACTCCCTCGAACACCCCCGTCTTGGCCTCGCCGTGCCCAAAAAGGCGCTCAAGCGTGCCGTCTGGCGCAACCGTGTAAAACGAGTGGTTCGGGAAAGTTTTCGCCTCAATCAAGCCAATCTGCCCGCTATCGACATCGTCGTGATCGCCAAGGGTGGCGTGAAGGAGATGGACAACGAAGCGCTGTTCAAGTTACTGGAAAAGCTATGGCGCACTCTGTCACGCCGTTGCAATGGGTAGCAATCAAACTGATACGCCTGTATCAGCTAATCATTAGTCCCCTGCTCGGGCCGCGCTGCCGTTTCACCCCGACTTGTTCCCAATTTGCGATAGAAGCAATCCGACTTCACGGTTTCATAAAAGGCGTTTGGTTAGCCAGCAAACGTCTATTAAAATGCCATCCCTTATCCGAGGGTGGTTATGACCCGGTTCCGCAACCAAAGCGAAGAAACTGAAGACTATGGAATCACAACGCAATTTACTCCTGATCGGTTTGCTGTTCGTGAGCTTCTTGCTCTGGCAACAGTGGGAGTCCGACAAGGCTCCGAAGCCGGCCCCGACTACCGTGGCCCAAACCGAACATTTCGTACCTGAAGCCGGTCAGACCGGTGATATTCCTCAGGTTTCCGAGCAAGCAAATGGTAACGCCGCGCGCAAGCTGATCACCGTCTCCTCCGACGTGCTCAAATTGACCCTGGATACCCAGGGCGGTGACATCGTCTCTGCCGAACTGCTGGCCCACAAGCTGGAAGAAGGCAAGGAACAGCCGTTCACCCTGCTGACCAGCCAGCCTGCCCACCTCTATGTGGCCCAGAGCGGTCTGGTCGGTCGCAATGGTCCGGACAGCCAGGCCCAGGGTCGTCCCACCTATGAAGCCGCCCAGACCAGCTATCAGCTGGCCGACGGTCAGGATCAAGTCGTCGTTCCGATGACCTGGACCGACAGCAAGGGTGTGGTCTTCACCAAGGAGTTCGTGCTCAAGCGCGGTGATTACGCCGTGGGCGTCGACTACAAGATCGACAACAAGTCTGCCGAGCCGGTCCAGGTACAGTTCTACGGTCAGCTGAAGCAGACCATGACCACGCCGAAGGATCAGGAAGGTCATGCCATGGTGGCCAGTGCCTACCGTGGTGGTGCCTTCTCCAGCGAAGACTCCCGCTACAAGAAGTACACCTTCGACGAGATGAAGGATGCCGACCTGAACAAGACCACCCAGGGTGGTTGGGTCGCGATGCTGCAGCACTACTTCGTCTCTGCCTGGGCCCCGAATGCCAACGACACCAACAGCTTCTACAGCCGCGTGATCCCGGGCAAGGACCAGGCCATCATCGGCTACAAGGCGCCGCTGGTTGACGTCGCTGCCGGCCAGCAGGCCGAAGTGAGCGGCAAGCTGTGGATCGGTCCCAAGCTGCAGGATCAGATGGCCAAGGTGGCAAACCACCTGGATCTGACCGTCGACTACGGCTGGCTCTGGTTCATCGCCCAACCGCTGCACTGGCTGCTGACCGTGTTCCACGGTTTCGTCCAGAACTGGGGTCTGGCCATCATCATGCTGACCCTGCTGGTGCGCGGCATCATGTTCCCGCTGACCAAGGCCCAGTACACCTCCATGGCCAAGATGCGCATGCTCCAGCCCAAGCTGGCTGCGCTCAAGGAACGCTTCGGTGACGATCGCCAGAAGATGTCCCAGGGCATGATGGAGCTGTACAAGAAGGAGAAGGTCAACCCGCTGGGCGGCTGCCTGCCCATCCTGGTACAGATGCCCATCTTCATCGCCCTCTACTGGGCACTGATGGAGTCTGTCGAGCTGCGCCACGCGCCGTTCGCCCTGTGGATCACCGACCTGTCGGTGAAGGACCCCTTCTTCGTGCTGCCAATCCTCATGGGTGCCTCCATGTGGTATCTGCAGAAGATGAGCCCGACCACCATCACGGACCCGATGCAGCAGAAGGTGATGCAGTTCATGCCGATCATCTTCACCTTCATGTTCCTCTGGTTCCCGGCAGGTCTGACTCTGTACTGGCTGGTGAGCAACGTCATCTCCATCATCCAGCAGACCATCATCTATCGTCAGCTGGAGAAGAAAGGCCTGCACTCACGCAACTGATGCGCAGCCCATCTTTCCTGATGACAAAAGAGGCGGCCTTCGGGCCGCCTTTTTTATTACAATGTCCCCCACCCTCTTACTCATTCAGCCAACCAGCGAGTCAAGCAAGATGACAACAGATACCATCGTGGCCCAGGCCACCGCCCCCGGCCGTGGCGGCGTCGGCATAGTCCGCGTCTCCGGCCCTGCCGCCGAGCGGGTCGCCGAGATAGTGCTCGGCAAGCTCCCCAGGGTGCGTTATGCCGAATATCTGCCGTTCAGGGACGAGCAGGGCCAGGCGCTGGATCAGGGCATCGCCCTGCTGTTCAAGGCCCCCAACAGCTTCACCGGCGAAGACGTACTGGAGCTGCAGGGCCATGGCGGCCCCGTCATTCTCGACATGCTGATCCGCCGCATCCTGCAGATCGACGGCATCCGCCCCGCCCGCCCGGGCGAGTTCAGCGAGCGCGCCTTCCTCAACGACAAGCTGGATCTGGCCCAGGCCGAGGCCATCGCCGATCTCATCGAAGCCTCCAGCGAGCAGGCCGCCCGCAGCGCCATGCACTCCCTCCAGGGGCAGTTCTCCGGCAAGGTTCAGCAGTTGGTGGAGAGCCTCACCCGGCTGCGCATCTATGTGGAAGCGGCCATCGACTTCCCGGATGAAGAGATCGACTTTCTCTCCGACGGCAAGGTGGCGGGTGACCTCTACGCCATCATGTCCGAGCTGGACGACGTGCGCGGCGAGGCCAAGCAGGGTGCCCTGCTGCGAGAGGGGATGAAGGTGGTGATCGCCGGTCGCCCCAACGCCGGTAAATCGAGCCTGCTCAACGCCCTCGCAGGCCGCGAGTCCGCCATCGTCACCGAGATCGCCGGTACCACCCGCGACGTGCTGCGCGAGCACATCCATCTGGATGGCATGCCGCTGCACATCATCGACACCGCGGGCCTGCGCGATACCCAGGACAAGGTGGAACAGATCGGCATCGAGCGAGCCTGGGCCGAGATCGAACAGGCCGACCGGGTGCTGTTCATGGTGGACGGCACCACCACGGATGCCGTCGATCCCCACGACATCTGGCCGGAATTCGTTGATCGGTTGCCAAAAAACATCGGCCTCACCGTGGTGCGCAACAAGGCGGACCTGACCGGCGAGGATCTGGCACCGAGCCAGGAGCAGGGCCACGCCGTCTATCGCATCTCCGCCAAGACCGAGCTGGGGCTGCCCGCCCTGCGCGAGCACCTCAAGGCCTGCATGGGCTTCCAGGGCAATACCGAGGGGGGCTTCATGGCCCGCCGCCGCCACCTGGACGCACTGGAGCGCGCAGCCGAGCGGCTGCTGGTAGCCAGGGAGCAGCTTGAGGTCTATGTGGCTGGCGAACTGGTGGCCGAGGAGCTGCGCCTGGCCCAGGAGTACCTGTCCGAAATCACGGGCGAGTTCAGCTCCGACGATCTGCTGGGCCGCATCTTCTCCAGCTTCTGCATCGGCAAGTAATGTGGTGAAAAATCAGCAATAAAAAGCAGCCAGTGAGAACATAACTAATTGTAAATATAGGACTTTGTTTTTTACTGGCTATTCTTGCCTGATCTTGTTTCGTGAGAATTTACCCCGAGAGTACCCCGAAGTAACCTCTTGGGGTACTTTTGGGGGACACTCATGAAGATCAGCATCGAATACCGCGCACCGGACGCCGAAGGCAAGCGCGCTCTGCGCCTAACCTACTACGCCGGCTCCTACCTTGATCCAGCCACAGGCATCCGCAAGCACAAACGCAGCAGAGAGCCCCTGGAGCTCTTCCTGTACGACAAGCCGCGTACCCCAGCACAGCGGCTCCACAACAAAGAAACCCAGCGAGCAGCCGAAGCCATCCGCGCCAAGCGACTCTTCGAGTACGAGACTGGTAAACACCATCTGGATTTCTCGAACGCCTACAAGGCCAGCTTCTTCGAGTACTTCCAAGAGGTTACAGACCAAAAAGCGGCAGGCAGCAAGAGCAACCATTCCATCTGGATATCAGCCCTCAAGCATTTACGCCAGTACCATAAGTTGCCGGAGCTGACTTTCGAGGAAGTAGATCAGCTGTTCCTGGAGGGATTTCGGCATTACCTGATGCACAAGGCCCGCACCAAAAGCGGCACACCACTGAGCCGCAACACCCAGAGTGCCTATTTCAACAAGTTAAGGGCGGCCCTGAACCAGGCGGAGCAGGAACGGCTGCTACCGGATAATCCGGTACGACGTGTCAAAGCTATCCAGGGGGAGAAGAACAAACGGGTTTACCTGACCGAAGACGAGGTACGAGCCTTGGCCCAGGCCGAGTGCCGGTACGACGTTCTTAAGCGCGCCTTTCTGTTCTCTTGTTGCACTGGCTTGCGCTGGTCCGACATTCACAAGCTGACCTGGGCCGAGCTGGAGCCCTTCTATGGCCATTACCGTATCGTCTTCACCCAGAAAAAGACCAGCGGCCTGCAATACCTGGATTTGAATGACATGGCGATGCAGCTGATGGGGCGCCCAGGCAAGGCAACAGAGCGGATCTTCAAGGGCCTCAAGTACTCGGCTTGGCACAACATGGAGCTCACCCGGTGGGCGTTGCAGGCGGGTATAACCAAGAAGGTCACCTTCCACAGCGCGCGTCATACCTTCGCCGTCATCCAGCTTAACCGCGGCGTTGATATCTATGCCCTCTCCCGCTTGCTGGGGCACAGTGAGCTGAGAACCACCGAAATCTACGCCGACATTCTTGAATCGCGGCGCCGAGATGCCATGCTCGATTTCCCCAATGTCTTGGGGTGATAGAAGCACCCTCGACGAGATCATGGCCAGGAAGAGCCAACAAATAGGCCAGCGCAACCATGCGCTGGCCTAGATTATCTTAGATAATATAGATCGGATTTCAGGATCGCCCTGCAGCCCAAGCCGTAACGGGGTTTCACTGAATTGGCTTGTGACCGTTATCGTGAACTTTGTGACCACTTTCGTGATAGTTTGTGACCGTTATCGTGATAGTGCAGGCCGACCGATGGTAAACCGCCCCTTGGCATGTTCACTGATTGACCAACCCAGTTCAGCCAGTTCATACAGTGCCTTGCGAACTCGCGATTGCCGCTTGCGATGGGTGGCCATGCTGACCTCATCGGGAAAGGCATAAGCGACCAAGGTGTCTAACTGCACAGCCCTTTTCTGACCACAATCCACCCAGGCACATAGCCGCTGATGCAATAACCGAGCGATGCTGCCATTCAAGTGCCGAACTTCTGTCATGTCGATACGAACATGGCGGCCATTACCCATAATGGCGTAGGTCAGCAAGGGATTAAGCGCCACAAAAAGCCCATCAGTCTGAGTGTCACTGACATAGTTCGCCAATAAGCGAAAGCCGCTACGCTGGCCAGCCACCTTTGCGATCACCGACACCTTCCACAATCGCTCAATACAGCAACGTACAGTATTGGTATCCCGAGGATTGGCGTATCCAATCTCCTTGGCCAGTTTGCGCAAGCTGCTTCTGACCACCAATACCCTTTGCTGGTTAGCAGCCCAACGAAGATCCAGAAGATCTCGCAATATCGTCCCAGTTTCGCTCACCGCAACTGGCTCAATCTCGTTACTTTGTGACTCAAGCCCAGCCAGGGCAACCAACCCCTGAAGCACACGGAGGTCATCTGCACCCAGCGGCTCAGGCCCGGAGAACTCGATCTGATTGCCACCACCGAAACGGTAAATCACCTCCAGCTTGTCACGGCGGCGTTGGCCATGCGAGATCGCCCTAAACAACCCGGGAGCAAGACAGTGCATATGGTCATGCCTAGCATGGGTCAATTCAAAGCAAGACACGTTTGCCTCCCGCTCGGCGTGTTACGCCCAATCTAGCGGGAGCGGGGTACAGCACGCCACCATCCCCCCGCACCAACCAGCGCTCCGGTAGTGGCTGTCCATAATTGCTCTTGCTTACCCCAAACCGCACGTAAAGCTGGCTCTGCTCTGCCGATACACCCAGCTGCAGCGCCTCTTTCTTGGTCATAGTAGCGAGATAGCCCTGCCAGCGGATGTTATCCACCAGAACTGACGAACCTCGGCTTGCCTGCTGTAGATCGCCAGCTTCTTGGAATACTGCGGATTTGCTGGTGTGGTGTACAAACAACACAGCGCATCCCAGCCTCATGGCCAGCCGCTCCAACTGACCCAGCACCAGTGTCATAGCACAGGCTGCATTCTCGTCAGCATCGTGAAATCGTCTCAGTGTATCGATAACCACCAACCTGACCCCCTCAGCCCAAATGGCAATCGCTTCCCACCAGTGGCTATCCAACACATTTGGACTGGATCCCTGCAGCGGTATAAGACGAAGGTCTCGTTCAACGTTGGCACGAAGTTCAGCGTCAAGATATCCGCCCAAGGCAAACAAGCGCTGGTGCAGTACAGGCCAAGGGTCCTCGGCAGGCAGGTAGAGCACAGCCCCTCTGCTCAGATTGCCAAGCCCAATCCAATCTGGCCCACCGGATATCTGCATTGCCAGTTGTAATGCCAACATCGATTTGCCCACACCTCCCGGTGACACCAAAGCACCAACGCAGCCCACCGGCAGCCCCGGGAGGACAAAATCGAGGGGTTTTGGAGGTTCAACAAAAGCCGACCGGAGATCCTGAGGCCAGTGAGATGCTATGAGATCTCGTTCCATAACAGCCTCACAACCGCCCATGACTAGCTTGCCGCACACGCTTGGTTACATGCTCAGTGAGTTCGGCGTCCGGTGAAATGCGGTGGGAGAGCAGCCAGTCCAGCAGCTCAACGCGCTTAAAGTAGATCTTTTTGCCTTGTGGCTTGTAATGCGGCAGACGCTTTTCACTGGTCAGCCGGTACACATAGCTGACAGAAACCCCCAGCAACTCGGCACACTCCTCGGCAGAAATCACCTCCTTCTGCCCCTGCCCTTGCTGGATCACCAGCCGTTTCAGCTCATACAGCTCTTTCAGAATTATCCCGTTTGGATCGCTGTAAACTGACGGATTTTGCTCACGCATGCAGATGATCTCCCTGTAACAAACATCAACATGCAAAGCGTACCGGGGACCTAACGAAATACAGAGCGCTGTAAGTGCCCAAAATGGGCACTTACAGCGTTTTCTGGAAAATTTTCACATGTGAAATTTTGGCGAGAAACTGCCAGTAAAGTCATCAGGCTCCACCAGATCCGTCACAAAATGGGGTAAGAATGTTTGACTGAAAGAGGGCGTCTCTTTAAGGTTGCCCGCAACATGACCCCGGCCTCTTGGTTGCTTTGCAACTTACGCCGGGGTTGTTTTTTTGAATCTGTCTTTGTGTCGGCATACACGCCTTATTACTTCGCCATACAGCCGGTCGGTTGCTAATCATCGGGGTAACCGTTACACTTTGCGCATCTCATCTACCAGCCTTTGGCGTCAGCGTAGAAGGAGTTACGGCCCCGTCCTCTTCGGAGGGCGCGGCCAGCTTAATTCCCTCCCCTAGCAGTCAATAACTCCCATACCGTTCCCAGCGCTTGTTGTACTTGCGCCGTTGGTGCTCATGTTCAATGAAAAATGCCGTCCACGGCAGGATCTTGTCACTGCAGTCATCCAGCATCGCTGGCCCGATCAGCCCAAAAACCTTGACAGATACGCCCACTGGGCGCACTATTTTCGCAACACGGCCCCTGTCGGTGATGCTGCCAGTCAGCAAAACTGCTCAGGGGTTTTTTGTTGCCCGCGATTTACCCTACCAATCCTCTCGCCAGTTAATCGGGGCGCCCATGCCCGATAGATCGAGGCCTATATGGGCCAGATCCGGGAAAGCGTTGAGATGCTTGTGCATCCGCTGCGGCCAGCTTGAGTTTGGGTTGATATAAGCCATCAGGTGGCGGCAGATCCGTAGCAGCAAAAAGCAGCGAGCCTGCGCATGGTGATTGTTTGTGTAGCTCGCAACCCAAGGCAAATTGGCAGCATGCGGCAGCTTTGGCTGTTCCGTAATGTTGCGATTCCACAACCGGCTATGGTGAGCACACACATTGCGCAAGTAGTTGAGACTGCGCAGCCAGGTTGCAAAGACCCGGCCATTAGCAACGCCATAGGCTGCCGCGATCTGATCCTGTTCCGTCTCTCTCATGCCTGCATAGAGCGTTGACATGGTGCCAAAATCCCAGACTTCACAGGCCACCCAAATTGGCAGCGGCAGCCCATATTTGACCTTGTTGTGTTTGACGAACTCCTCTTTGGATCGGCCAATCAATCTGCCGTGTTTCCCTAACCAGTCGTGATGCTTACTGACGCCGCTGCTCTCGTCAAGTTGCTGGCTGAAACCGGCAAACAGACACTCCGGCTTGAGATAGGCGAAGGGGTCAAGCTGCCCCAAGGTGTGGGAAATATCGACACGAATGGCGATTTCGATCCGCTCCAGCGCATCCATCGCCAACATGCGCAGTCGCTTGTCGAACACATAGAGTTCAACCGCATCGATGAAGCGGCTACCCGCCTTGAAGTGTTCCAGCGCGACACGGGTCGTTTTGATTTTCTGCGGCTTTCTGCCCTGCTCAGATAACAGAATCACCTCGCCAGAGCGTTCGCGAAACGGATACCAGTAGCCACTGAGCCGGTAGTAACCGATGCGTTCGAGATAATCGAGGGCGATGGCCTGATCGGTGATGGTCATGCCGCGCCGTTGCAGTTGGGCAAGCTGATCCTGATGGCTAAGCCACGGCTTGGTGTAGGGCATCAGCTTAGCGCCCCCTCTACCAGCGACTCGGCCAAAGCAAGCTGGGTCTGCTGGCTGGTTTGCAGGCGGGATTTAAGTTGATCGCAGAGGGTCATTAGTTCATCCACTTTGGCGACGATGCGATGCTGTTCGTCAATTGGAGGAAGTGGGATAACGGTGCTCGCAATTTTGCCAACATTTAAATTCGGTTGTGCTCCACCAGCCGCATGCTCCCTTAATTCAAGGTAGGCCGCGAATTCAACTTCGAAGTGCGACACTCGCCTATGCCGCCTGACGGTACTCTTCGAATACCTTGACAGGCTGCCT